>JAZRZT010000144.1:0-3033 GCA_045601475.1 Faecousia sp. | reverse complement strand
CGCATTGCCAGAAAAATTCTTGTAGGCAAGCACGGCGTGGGCAGAGTGATCGCCCGGCCCTTTGTGGGGACAAAGGGGAATTTTAA
Organism: Faecousia sp.; assembly: GCA_045601475.1. Lineage (GTDB taxonomy): Bacteria > Bacillota > Clostridia > Oscillospirales > Oscillospiraceae > Faecousia. The sequence continues at coordinate 2,947 of JAZRZT010000144.1, read as the reverse complement.
GCGCACCGCCAACCGCCACGATTTTTCCGTAGAGCCCCCGGAGAATAACCTGCTGTCCGCGCTGAAGGCGGCGGGTATGTCCGTCATCGGCGTGGGCAAGATCCACGATATTTTTGCCGGCGTGGGGCTGACGGAATATGTGTATAACGAGTCTAACGCCCACGGCATGGAACACGCCATGGGTTACGCAGAAAAAGATTTCAACGGGCTTTGCTTTATTAACTTGGTGGACTTTGACATGGTCTACGGCCACCGCAGAGACATTGACGGCTACGCAAATGCCCTTTCTCAGTTTGATGCCTGGCTGCCCGGATTCCTCTCCAAGATGGGGAAGGACGACCTTGTGATCATCACCGCCGACCACGGCTGTGACCCCGGGTATTTGGCCACCACCGACCACACAAGAGAGTATGTGCCCCTGCTCGTTTGGGGCGGCAAACCCGCAAACCTTGGCACGCGGAAGACTTTTGCCGATGTGGCCGCTACTGTCGCCGACCTTTTGGGGGTGAAATTCACCTGCCCCGGCGAGAGCTTCGGAAAGGAGATACGGTAATGGAACAACTGATGGAATTGGCGAAAGAAGCCAGAGAAAATGCCTATGCGCCCTATTCGAATTTCTTGGTAGGCGCGGCGCTGCTTTGCAAAAACGGCAAGGTGTACACCGGCTGCAATGTGGAAAATGCTGCCTACAGCCCCACATTGTGCGCCGAGCGAGTGGCCTTCGGTAAGGCGATTTCCAAGGGAGAAAGAGACTTCGTTGCCATTGCCGTTGTGGGTGGAAAAAGGGGAGGAAAGACAGTCCGTTGCACCCCCTGCGGCGTGTGCCGGCAGGTGATGGCGGAGTTCTGCAAACCCGATTTTCTCATCTATACAGAAGGGGATGCGTACACCCTGGAAGATCTGCTTCCTGAGAGCTTTTCCCTGTAAAAAATGCTTGCAATCGGTGTCGAAAAATAGTATAATACAGGCAGTAAATCTGCAAAGAACAGGAGGAAGTGTCGACCGCTTTTCGGGGGACAGCTTCCTCTTTTTTTGCAGGTAAAATAGGAGGAAAGATATATGAATCTTGTCTACGGCGTAAAAGACAAACCCAAGTTCGGCCAGATGCTGATCTTCGCGTTCCAGCAAGTTCTGGCAATTTTGGCTGCCACCATCGCTGTGCCCGCCATCGTGGGCAACGGCATGTCCGCCGCTGCTGCGCTGTTTGGCGCAGGTGTGGGTACCATCGTGTACCAGCTGTTTACCAAGTTTAAAAGCCCCGTGTTCTTAGGCTCTTCCTTTGCCTTCATCGGCTCCATGGTGGCTGCCTTCGCCGGCGCGGTATCCGCCTCTGCCGGTTTTGCGGGCATCATCCTGGGCGCTGTTTTCGCAGGGCTTGTGTATGTGGTCATCGCCATCGTGGTGAAGATCGCCGGCGTCAAGTGGATCGACAAGCTGATGCCCCCCGTGGTCATCGGACCCACTGTGGCCCTCATCGGTCTGAGCCTTGCCGGCGCTGCCATTAAGGATGTGTTCTCCTACGGTCCTCAGAACGATAACGGCGCTTTCATTATGACCGCTCCTCTGTGGGCATCCTTCGTGTGCGCCATCGTCACATTGCTGGTGGTCATCGTTGTGTCCACCTACGGCAAGAAGATGACCAAGCTCATCCCCTTCATCATCGGCATCCTGGCCGGCTATGTGGTGGCTGTGATCTTCACCCTGTGCGGCGTGCCTGTGATTGATTTCTCCGTATTCTCCAATATGCAGATCGTTGCTGTTCCCCAGTTTACCTTCCTGGAAGCGCTGAAGGGCGTGAAGGACATCGACGCCACCTACATCGCATCTGTGGCTGTGGCCTACATCCCCGTGGCATTCGTGGTCTTTGCCGAGCATATCGCCGACCACAAGAACCTGTCCACCATCATCGGCACCGAGCTGCTGGAAGAGCCCGGCCTGCACCGCACTTTGCTGGGTGACGGCATCGGCTCTATCGCCGGCGCTATCTTCGGCGGCTGCCCCAACACCACCTACGGTGAGTCTGTGGGCTGCGTTGCCATTACCCGCAACGCTTCCGTGGTGACCATCACCACCGCTGCCATCATGTGCATCATCATCTCCTTCTTCGGACCCTTCGTGGCCTTCCTGGATTCCATTCCCGGCTGTGTCATGGGCGGCGTGTGCATCACTCTGTACGGCTTCATCGCCTGCTCCGGTCTGAAGATGATCCAGAAGGTGGATCTGAATCAGAACAAGAATCTGTTTGTTGTGGCTTCCATTCTGATCCCCGGCATTGGCGGCATGGCCATGGCCATCGGCAAGGTCACCTTGACCGCCATCGCCTGCGCTCTGATTCTGGGCATCATTGTGAACCTGGTGGTCTCCAAGGCGAAGGCTGAGTAATCTTTCATAACATAAAAAGCACCCCCGGTTGGGGGTGCTTTTTTGCTGTCGTTCCGAGAGGAGGCCAGGACTCCGTTCCAAACAGATATTCAACAGAGGAAATTGACTGCCGTCTACGATCTGACCGATCGCATCCGGCAATCAATGGAATCTCCCACGGGCTAAAAACATGCTCTCCCCAGCATGTTTTTACACCAGTTTGCGAACTGGTGCCGCCCTTTCAAGTCCCCAACGAAAAAATAAAAGCCATCCTTTCGGATGACTTTTATTTTTTGGTGCGCGAGGGGGGACTTGAACCCCCACGCCCGGAATGAGCACTAGAACCTGAATCTAGCGAGTCTACCAATTCCACCACTCGCGCATATTCTGTTTGGCTTTGGGCTTTCCCCTCAGCGCTTCGATATAATAACACGGAGAAGCCCATTTGTCAATAGTCTTTTTTGGTTTTTTTGAAAAAATTTTGTCGCCTCAAAAGAGAGCCCAGGGGACAGCGGTTTGCTGCCCCCTGGGGTGAGAAACCAAAGAATCAGGCTTCCATAGCCTTGCGGATCCGCTGCTCGGTGCG
>JAZRZT010000143.1:0-3039 GCA_045601475.1 Faecousia sp. | reverse complement strand
ACATGGCTACGATCCGACTTGTGTTGGGACGGTCAGCGGCACTGCCGTCCATTAAGAGCAGGGTATCGGCCTGCTCGAAGTTGGTTTTGAGAATTTCCTTCGGGGCGAAGGGCTGTAGTACATGGCAGACAACGTCCCATGTCATGGCGGTGTTCCTCCTGTTGTGATAGTAGCACAAAAATGAAAGAGGGGATTCTGTCCCCCTGTCCGTAGACAAAGGGGGAGAAAGGTGTTATATATGATATTATAGATGGTTTATGCCTTATATGCAAGGATTATTCAAGGATAATTATCTAAAGTGTAGGGCATCGTGCTTTCGGTCAGAAAGCACAAGGAAACAGAAGAGAGATTTAAGGAGGATTTGTTATGCAGACTGCAAAACAGGCAATGCTTGCCAGAATGAAGGGTGAAAAGGCCGACTTTATCCCCGAGTTTTATTCCGTGGTAAAGGAAGTCGTCTATCCCGGCGAACGTTTTATCGACCTGAAGAACTTTGATCCCTATGGCACCGGCCCTGACGCATGGGGCGTTATGTGGACCAATCAGGGTCCCAATCCCGCCGTGGACGGCAACACTGTGGCAAAAGATTTCCGTCTCTTTGAAGATATCACGGAGTGGAAGGAAAAGGTGAAGTTCCCCAAGTTCAGCAAGTTTGTGCTGAGAATGATCTTCAAGGGAATGAAGAAGGGCATGGGCGTTGATCCCAAGGAGCATGTGGTTTCCTGCCTGATGCTTTCCGGTGCTTTTGAGCGTATGAACCAGATGATCGGTTTTGAAAACGCTCTGTGCGCCTTCTATGAGGAGCCCGAGGCAACGAAGGAGTTCCTTAACGCCATGTGCGAGTATAAGCTCAAGTGCATTGAGCTGGCACATAAGACCTTGAAGCCCGATGTGATCCATATGCACGACGACTGGGGTACCAATGACAATATGTTTTTCTCCCCCGAGATCTGGCGTGAGTTTATCAAGCCTCTGGAGAAGCGCTATGCCGAAAAGATCCATGAGCTGGGCATGATCTATGTCCATCATTCCTGCGGTTATATCACCCAGATCCTTCCCGATCTGGTGGAGATCGGCGTGGACTGCATCAATCCCATGATGATCAGCAACGACATCGATGGCATTATGGAGAAGTACGGCGACAAGATCACCATTATGGGTGGTGTTGACAACCAGAACATGGAGATCCTTGCTACGCCCGAGGATACCAAGCGGATCGTGCGTGAGGCTATGGACAAGTACACCAATAAGGGTCGTTATCTGCCCTTCATCATCCCCATCCGTGAGGAGACCTTCGCGATGTACAAGGATGCCGTCAATGAGTACGGCCGTGAGATCGAAGTGAAATAAGGAAACCAATCAATAAAAAACAGTGCCGCAGAACAAAAGTTCTGCGGCACTGCTTTTTTTGTACGGTGTACGTGCCGCCGACCCATTAACACGCGTAGGGCAGACAGCTCCGTGATCCGTAGGTCTTCTGACTCGTACCTGTGGGCGTTTTTCGCGCCCGCGGTTTTCCCTGCCTTCCCGGAGAGGACTCCAGTGGCTCGCTTTCGCGGAGGGAACACCTCGATACACACAGCGGCGGTGCCGTTCGGGATTCGCACCCGATTGTCTTGTTCAGTCTGAGCGGTGTCCTCGACCCCACTCAGACCACGGAAACGGATGGTATTTTATTGTGTGGCGGTTTGAGCATTCCGCCCACAACGGTTTTGCCTAAATAACTTAGGCCAGCAGCTCAGCAGCCTTCATGGCGGCGGAAGCAGCGTCAGCGGTGTAAGCGTCAGCGCCGATGGAATCAGCGAACTCCTGAGTGATGGGAGCGCCGCCAACCATGACCTTAGCGGACAGGCCGGCTTCCTTGACAGCCTTCACGACCTCACCCATGACAGGCATGGTGGTGGTCAGCAGAGCGGAGCAGCAGATGATACCAGCGTTGTTCTCCTTAGCAGCGGTGACGAAAGCCTCGGGAGTGACGTCAACGCCCAGATCCACGACGGTGATGCCCTTGCCCTCGATCATCATCTTGACCAGGTTCTTGCCGATGTCGTGCAGGTCGCCGTGAACAGTACCGATAACGGCAGTGCCCAGAGAAACAGCACCGGCCTCAGCCAGCAGGGGCTTCAGCAGCTCGGAACCAGCGTTCATGGCGCGGGCAGCCACCAGCACCTCGGGGACGAAGATCTCGTTGTCACGGAACTTCACGCCGACGCGATCCATACCGGGCAGCAGACCCTCGGTCAGAATGGTCTGGGGAGCGATGCCCTCGTCCAGAGCCTTCTGCACGTACTCAACTACCAGCTTGCGCTTGCCCTTTTCCAGAGCCTCACCGATCTCAACCAAAATGCTCATGTGAAAATACCTCCGTAAAATTATTGCGTGTTGCGAATCATCCAAACAAATGATCCGTTTGATGATTATAAAGTAACAAAATTATACAAAGATTGCAAACGTTTTGGAAAAAGAGGCGATTTTATTACCAATAATCGCAAGAAAATACAACGGAAAACTCCCGCGAGATTTATGTACCGAAAGAAAAACATTATTTTAATCGTTTTCGGCCGCGGCGTGTACGTGGACGAAAACACTTCTCAGCCTGCAAACGTGCGAGATGGCCGCTTTGGGCGGGCAGCGAGTGCGATGCAGCAGGCTGCAAAAACGAGCAAAAGTCTAAAAGACTTTTGCTCGTTAGAGACCATACTCTTTGTTATTATCTATGTGCCGTCCCTGTTTGCGGAACTTGTCGGGGGTCACGCCTGTGACTTTTTTGAACACCTTGCAGTAATAGCTCTGATCCTCAAAGCCGCACATACTGCAAATTTCCGAGAGGGAGGCGACACCTGCCAACAGGAGGGATTTGCTCTTCTCCACACGCAGATCATTTAAGTACACGCGGAAGCCGCAGCCCATCTCCTCTTTAAATAGCTTGGAGAAATGGGAGGGGGAATAGCCCACATAGTCGGCAAGTTCGGCGAGGGTGATGTCCTTGGCGTAGTGGAGGGTCATGTAGTTGATGGCCTTGCCGATGATGTTCTTGTG
>JAZRZT010000142.1:0-3819 GCA_045601475.1 Faecousia sp. | reverse complement strand
GGTCAACAAGACTATGAGCGAAATTACGAATGTTGAGGCTGTACAGGAGGAAAGCTTTGAGGCACTTCTTGAGCAGTCCATCAAAACTTTAAATACAGGAGATAAGGTTCTTGGCATCGTTACCGGTATCGTAACAGGCATTGGCGCAACCGAAGTCCAGATCGATCTGGGCACCAAGCATGCCGGCTACATCCCGTATGATGAAGTCAGCACAGACCCCGCCGTCAAGCCCGAGGATATTCTGAAGGTTGGCGACGAGATCGAAGTGTTCGTCGTTCGTGTGAACGATCAGGAAGGCACCTGCCAGCTGTCCAAGAAGAAGCTGGACGGCATGAAGATCTGGGACGAGCTGTCCGCATGGTGTGAAGAGAAGGCTGTTGTGGATGCAGTCGTTACCGAAGAGAACAAGGGCGGCCTGGTTGCTACCGTTAAGGGCATCCGCGTATTCGTTCCCGCTTCTCAGTCCGGCGTTGCCAAGGGTGGCGATATGGCTGCTATGGTCGGCCAGGCTGTGCAGCTGAAGATCACTGAGGTCAACCGCGCTCGCCGCCGTGTCATCGGCTCTATCCGCGCTGTTACTTCCGAGGGCCGCAAGGCTGCTCAGGAGAAGATCTGGAACGAGATCGAAGTGGGCGCTAAGTACCACGGCACCGTCAAGTCCCTGACTTCCTATGGCGCATTCGTGGACATCGGCGGTGTGGACGGCATGGTCCATGTTTCCGAGCTGAGCTGGAACCGCATCAAGACTCCCGCTGAGGTTGTCAGCGTGGGCGACGAGATCGATGTTTACGTCATCTCCTACGATCCCGAGAAGCGCAAGATCTCTCTGGGTTACAAGACCGCTGAGATGAACCCCTGGAATCAGTTCATGACGAACTACAACATCGGCGATGTTGTGGATGCTAAGATCGTGAAGCTGATGACCTTCGGCGCATTTGCTGAGATCATTTCCGGTGTTGACGGCCTGATCCACATTTCCCAGATCGCTGACCGCCGCATTGCTAAGCCCGAGGATGTTCTGGCTGAGGGCCAGGAGGTCCAGGTCAAGATCACCGATGTGGACGCTGAGAACAAGCGTATCTCCCTGTCCATCCGTGCTCTGCTGGAGCCCGCAGCTGAGGAAACTGAAGAGGCTGCTGAGGAGACCGCCGAGACTGAGGCTGAGTAATTAGCTACTACATATCGGGGTCGGTCAAACCGACCCCGATATTTGTATTTTGGAGGTAAATTATGGTCAAACATATCGTCATGTACACCTTCAAAGAGGGTGTCAACAAGGAAGAAGCCATCAAGGTGATCGACGGCGCGCTGACTCCTTTGGTAGGTCAGATCCCCGGCCTTCTCCACTTGGAGGTGAAGCTGGCCTTTAACGGCATGGACTATGCTTTGTATTCCGAGTTTGAGACGAGGGAGTCCCTGGAAAACTACGCCGTACACCCCCTGCACCTGGCGGCAAAGGAGAAGTTTCACCACTACATCGGCACCCGTGTGGCAGCCGACTACGAACTGTGAGGTAATCTATGAGAGCGATCGTTACTGTTGTAGGTAAGGACAAAGTGGGCATCATTGCCGGTGTCTGCACCGTGTTGGCGGAGTACAATGTTAATATCCTGGACATCCGCCAGACGGTTATGCAAGGCTATTTTACCATGATGATGGTTACCGATGTGTCTGCAAGCGAATTGCCCGTGGCAGAGCTTGCCAAGACGCTGGAGGAGAAGGGCCAGGATATGAACCTGTCCATCCGCCTGCAGCGAGAGGATATTTTCGACGCCATGCACCGGGTGTGAGGATATGCTATGCCGAATATTAAAGAAGTTCTAACTACCTTAGACATGATTGACAAGCGCCACCTGGATATCCGTACCATCACCATGGGCATTTCGCTTTTGGATTGTTGTGACACGGATATCAAGGCCTGCGCCCGAAAGATCTACGATAAGATCACCCGCCGCGCCGAGAATTTGGTGAAGGTGGGTCAGGAAATCGAATGGGAGTTCGGTATTCCCATTGTGAATAAAAGAATTTCCGTTACCCCCATTTCCATTATCGGCAACACCTGCGATGCCGGCAGCTATGTGCCTTTGGCCATCGCTCTGGACGAAGCTGCAAAGACCTGCGGCGTCAACTTCATCGGCGGTTTCTCTGCTCTGGTGCAGAAGGGCTGTACCAAGGGGGACTGGATCCTGATGGACTCCATTCCCGAGGCTATGAAAGCCACGGAGCGGGTCTGCTCCAGCGTGAATGTGGGCTCCACCCGCGCCGGTATCAATATGGATGCCGTGGCGAAAATGGGTCAAATTATCAAAAAGACAGCGGAAATTACCGCCGATAATGACGGCCTGGGCTGCGCCAAGCTGGTGGTCTTTGCCAACGCGGTGGAGGATAATCCCTTTATGGCCGGCGCGTTCCACGGTGTAGGTGAGCCGGAATGTGTGCTGAATGTGGGCGTTTCCGGCCCCGGTGTGGTGTACCACGCCCGGCAAAGCGTCAAGGGTAAGCCCTTTGCCGATGTGGCCGAGACCATCAAGAAGACTGCTTTCCAGATCACCCGTATGGGTCAGATCGTGGGTGTGGAAGCATCCAAGCGACTGGATGTGCCTTTCGGCATCGTAGACCTGAGTCTGGCGCCCACCCCTGCTGTAGGCGACAGCGTGGCCCGAATCCTGGAAGAAATGGGCCTTGAGGTCTGTGGTACCCACGGTACTACAGCGGCTCTTGCTATGCTCAATGACGCGGTGAAGAAGGGCGGCGTTATGGCCAGCTCCCATGTCGGTGGTCTGTCCGGTGCATTTATCCCCGTGTCTGTGGACGAGGGCATGATCGCTGCTGCCGAGTCCGGCACTTTGTGCCTGGACAAGCTGGAGGCCATGACCTGTGTCTGCTCCGTGGGTCTTGATATGATCGCCGTTCCCGGCGACACTTCCGCATCCACCATTTCCGCCATTATCGCCGACGAAGCGGCCATCGGCATGGTAAACTCCAAGACCACCGCGGTGCGTATCATTCCCGCACCCGGCAAGGTGGTGGGCGACCGGGTGGAGATGGGCGGCCTGCTGGGCAGCGCGCCTGTGATGCCCGTGCATCCCGAGTCCAGCGAGAATTTTATTGCCCGGGGTGGCAGAATTCCCGCGCCTCTGCAAAGCCTGAAAAACTAAAAGAATCCGGTGTGCCTTGGCACACCGGATTTTCTTAATATTTTTTCTTCAGAATGAAATAGCTGACCCAGTAAATCAGCAGGATCAAACAAATACTGTAGCTACAGAAAAACATTAGTTCCTCGTAACCTGCGAGTTTCAGCACGATGGTGGCAACACCGAAAATCAAAACCAATATATAGCCGGTCCAGGACCAGGCCTTCATGGCAAGAAAACGGTTTCTCTCGTCCTTGACCTCAGTATCGAATTTTTCTCTGTAGCTTGCATCTTTTTTGTAACGAATTCCACGAAGAAGGTAGAGGACACCCACGAAGATCAATGCTGTTCCCATACCGCTCCAAAAGGCATCTATTACATTTAAATTACCGCAAATCAACAATGCCACACCCAGCGCAATCTCAATAATGCTGGAAATCAATCGTTTATTATTCATAACAAAACTCCTTATGCTTCTTCAAAAATGAAAACATCTTCAATGGTCATACCAAAGAATCGTGCGATCTTGTACGCAAGGAAGATGGAGGGGTTATACCGTCCTGTTTCCAGGGAACTGATGGTCTGCCGGGAAACTCCCAGTTCCTTAGCAAAATCCTCCTGGCGGATTCCTTTTTCTTTCCGAATTTCCTCAATTCTGTTCTTCATAGAGAGCCTCCTTATGTAA
>JAZRZT010000141.1:0-9235 GCA_045601475.1 Faecousia sp. | reverse complement strand
GAGATCGACTACGTAATCCCCGGCAACGACGACGCTATCCGCGCTATCCGCCTGATCGCTGCTGCTATGGCAAGCGCTGTTATCGAAGGCCGCCAGGGCGAGGACGCTGTGGCTGCTACCGAAGAGACCGCTGAGGTCGAGGCCCCCGCCGCTGAGTAAGATACTGTTTACAGCGCCCGGTCACCGGGCGCTGACCACGAATACTACAGGAGGATTTCAAAATGGCTTTTACTGCTCTTGATGTTAAGAAACTGCGTGAAATGACCAACGTCGGCATGATGGACTGCAAGGCAGCTCTGACCGCTACCGACGGTGATATGGATAAGGCTGTTGACTGGCTCCGCGAGAAGGGCCTGGCAAAGGCTGCCAAGAAGGCTGACCGCATCGCCGCTGAGGGCGTTGCCTACGCCACTGTCGTGAACGGTGTTGGCGTTGTTATCGAGGTCAACTCCGAGACCGACTTCGCTGCCAAGACCGACGCTTTCCAGGATCTGGTCAAGAACCTGGCTACCGTGGTCGCTACCGAGAACCCCGCTGACGTGGAGGCTCTGAAGGCTTGCAAGTACCCCGAGTCCAACTTGACCGTTACTGAGATCATGCAGGAGAAGGTCATGTCCATCGGCGAGAACATGCAGATCCGCCGCTTCGACCGCTTCGCTACCGGCACTTCCGTTGCTTACGTCCACATGGGCGGCAGCCACGGTGTTCTGGTCAACCTGGAAGCTGACGTGGACGCTACCGAGGTTGGTAAGAACGTTGCTATGCAGATCGCTGCTATGAACCCCAAGTACTGGGACAAGACTCAGGTTCCCCAGGCTGATGTGGACAAGGAGCTGGCTGTGCAGGTCGCTCTCATGGACAACGATCCCAAGATGGCTTCCAAGCCCGCTGCTGTGAAGGAGAAGATCGCTGCCGGTAAGATCGCCGCTTTCTACAAGGAAAGCTGCCTGCTGCAGCAGGACTTCGTCCGCAGTGACCTCTTCAAGGGCGACGTGGCCGGCTACATTGCCGACGCTGCCAAGAAGCTGGGCGGCACCGTGAAGTTTGTGGATGCTATCCACTACATCAAGGGTGAGGGCATTGAGAAGAAGGAAGAGGACTTCGCTGCTGAAGTCGCTGCTCAGATCGCCGGCACTAAGTAATTAAAACCAAATCAAAATCCCCAACCTTGCGGTTGGGGATTTTCTTATTTTCCTAGCGTCTTATTGAGAAGCTGCAGGGTATCTTCGAAGCGGCCGTCCTCTTCGGGACTGCCGAATACGCCGATCACATAGGTCTTACCCTTTACATCAAAGGCAGATAGCAAACAGCAGCCGGCTCTGGGTGTCTGGCCGGTCTTCATGCCGATGGCATAGGGGCAGTAATAGGGAGATTGCTCGTTCACCAGTTCATTGGTATTCTTCCACAGCTTCTGCTCTCCGGACACAAAGGTCATAAGCTCGGAGCTGATCTTGGCGCCGGCCATAATGGTGTTGTCCTTTAAAGATAGCTTGGACAGGGTGACCAGGTCATGATAGTTGGTGTAATGGTCGTCATTATGGTAGCCGTCGGGGTTTGTGAAATGGGTGCCCGTCATGCCCAAGGCCTGGGCCTGGCGGTTCATCTCCTCCACAAATACAGCAACCGCCGCCCGTGTAGTGAGGGTGCGGTCATTTTTAATGATCTTTCCCACCTCTTCAGCCAAGATGTAGGCGGCATCGTTACCGCTGGGCAGAAGCAGGCCCTTCACCAGCATGGCGGTAGTCAGCACATTGCCCTTTTCAATCTGGGCCACAGAGGAATTGGGGCCGACCAAATCCAACGCGCCGGCAGCGGTCAGCTGGGTGTCCGGCTGCAGATACTGCATAGCCACATAGGCGGTAAACAGCTTGGTGATGCTGGCAGGATAGATCTTATCCGTAGCCTGGCCGGAGATGGTGGTAAAGGCATCCGCCTGGCAATCATAGACAAAGTACTGCTTGGCGGTAATCGCCCGATCTTCCGGAAAGGTAGCCCAGGTGGGCTCGGGCTCTGTGGGCAGTGGGGTAGTGTCCATGGCACCGGCATCGATCACCGGCTCCCGGGGCTTTTCCGGCTGGCGATTCACCACCGCCGCCACGATCAGCAGTCCCACAAGCACCAGCACTTCAATGAGTATCATTTTCTTCATGGGTTGTTCCTCACGCATAGAGATTTTGCTCTATTATAACGCCTTTCCACCAAAAAGAAAAGAAAAAAATCCGCAGAGAAGACTCTGCGGATTTATTTTTATCGGATCGCGCCGGTGGCGATGAGCACCTGCACCACTACAAATGCTAAATAGATCGCCAAAAGCAGCGCGCCCTGCCAGCGGTACAGCTTCTTTTTGAACACAGCAGGCAAGGTCATGAGCGCCATAACGCCCACCATCAGGGGGATCTCCATAACCAGAGAGGTATTTAGCCCCATGATGGTACTGCCTGCGGGAACGGCGAAGGGAGAGATGGTCACGGCAACACCGGACACCAGCACCAGGTTAAAGATATTCGCGCCGATGATATTACCCAGGGACAGCGCGCCGTGGCCTTTGGCCAAAGCAGTAATCGCGGTGACCAGCTCGGGCAGGGAGGTGCACAGAGCAACCACTGTCACGCCCACCACCTCGGTGGGAATATGCAGGTAATCCTCAGCCAGAGTAACCGCGGAGCCCTCCAGCAGTTCCGCGCCCACAGCGATGAGCAAAGCGCTGGCGATGAGGACCAGCAGATCTACCACCAGATTGCCCTCCACGGCAGTTTCCTCTTCATGGGAAACATTCTCCGCAGGGTTTTTGAAGCCTTCCCGGATGGTCATGGTCATATACACAGCGAACACAGCCAGCATTACAAGTCCCAGCCAGCGGTCAAAGCTGCCGAACACATAGGCCGCCAGCATATAGATGGCAGCAGATACAAAGAAGAAGATCACAGGCTTTAAGACAGCCTTGCGATTCACGGGGGCGGGTCGAATGGCAATGGTCAGAGCCGCGATCAAAGCGGTGTTGCAGATAATAGAGCCGATGGCATTGCCGTAGGCAATGGCACCGTTGCCGCCCACAGCGGCAGTGGCAGAGACCATGACTTCCGGCAAGGTCGTGCCGATGGAAACCACGGTGGCGCCGATAATGATCTCCGGCACGCGGAAGCGCTTGGCGATATTCACCGCGCTGTCCACAAACCAGTCGCCGCCCTTAATCAGCAGCAAAACGCCTGCCGCAAACATCAAAAGGGTGATCCATAAGTTCTCCAGCATCGTCTCAAACAGCCCCTGCTGGAAAAGATCCAACAAACTTTTTAACATACAAATGCTCCTCTTTAAAATATTACGGCTGAATAAAAACGCCCACCATAGAATACGTTGTTTATGCTACCATCTTTCTGTATTAAAGTCAATCTTTTCCTCCCGAAAAAGTTGACAGTTTCCCTTTTTCGGGCTATAATCTCCCAGGAAAGGAGGGGGTTACCCATGGATCTGCAAACCGCAAAAGAGCACCTGAAAAAAGGCAGCTATACCTGCGTTTTGTGCCTGGACGGACAGATCGCCACCAGCACATACCGGGGTGTGAAACCCCTGCTTTCCTGGCTGGAAGACCCCGCCCTGGGCAAGGGTTTCTCCGCCGCCGACAAGGTGGTAGGTAAAGCCACGGCTTACCTTTATATACTATTAGGCGCAAAAGCTGTCCATGCCGGTGTCATGAGCCAGTCCGCTTTGCAGGTGCTGAAAGATGGCAACATCGCCGTCTCCTACGACACCTTAGTGCCCTATATTGTCAACCGCGCAGGCGACGGCATGTGCCCCATGGAAGCGGCCACGCAAAATGCCCGCACCCCGCAAGAAGCCCTGTTTGCTATAAAAAACACTTTGGCAAAACTTGACAAGCAGGTTTAAAACCGCTACAATACCGTTACAATCTATAAGACAGTTCGTGACCATCCTGTCTGAGCAGAGAGAATTTGAACCCCAACAGGTTTTCATCAGCTGGCTTTTCCCAATACCGCAGAAAATCCCTTGAGAATATCGACAGATATTCTCTTCGGGATTTTCTTTGTCTTGAAAAAAGCGAGGTGCTGAAAACTGCAGGGCACCTCTCAGCGTGATATGTTTGATTGATTTTTGTTGCGGATGACGCAGCCTTGCTGTGACGCAAGGCAAGGAAGACAAGGCAAAAAGCGGCAAACAGAATCGTTGAGAGGCTATTGTGGTTCGAATCCTCTCTGCTTAAACAAAACTAGGGATTTTTTATGGGCACAGCTGTGCCCATTTTTCTTTTTGTTGGTGATACTATGAACAGAAAAACCCGCTTTATGGCCCACGGCGCGCTGATTGCCGCCCTCTATGTAGCCCTTACCTATTTGCAGAATTTCCTGCTCCCCGGCACTACCTCCATGGCGATCCAATTTCGGTTTTCCGAGGCGCTGTGCGTGCTGGCCTTTTTCACCCCGGCGGCGATACCGGGCCTGACGCTTGGTTGTCTTATTTTTAATGTAAGCTACTCCCACACCCTGCCCTTAGACTTTCTGCTGGGCACATTGGCCACTTTCTTAGCCGTGGGCGGTATGTATCTGACCCGGCGGTGGACGGTGAAAGAGTATCCTCTTTTGGGTATGTTTTTACCTGCCGTCACCAATGCCATCCTGGTAGGCTGGGAGGTTTCTGTGTATGTAGGCGGCGGCTTTTGGCTGAATGCTTTGTATGTGGCCATCGGAGAGATCGCGGTGCTGCTGACCGCCGGCACAGCCCTTTTCTACGCCATTCGCAAACGGAATTTGGACGCCTGGTTGCGCGCCTGACGAATTTTTGGTATACTAATACCAAGGATGTGAGAAAGATGATCGATTTCCAGAGCTTAAACCTAAAAGATAAGCCCCGCTTTGACGCCATCTTGCAAAATTGCGGTGTTCGCGGCTGTGAGTACAGCTTCGTAAACCTCTACCTTTGGGGCCGTCAGAAGGCCGCCTTTTATAAAGGCCATTTGGTGTTCTTCTCTCAGTTCAACCGCAAAAGTGTTTACCTGTTCCCCGTGGGAGAGGGCGACCTTGTTCCCGTAATCGAAGCGGTGATCCACGACGCCAAAATGCGTGGCATCCCCTGCCGCTTCACCGGCCTGACCCACGATGACTGCGCCAGGCTGGAAAGGCTGTTCCCCGGCCGTTTCCGCTATCATATTGACCGGGATTCTTTTGACTATGTGTACGCCATTGAGGATCTGGTTGAGCTGAAAGGCCGCCGTTTCCAGAAAAAGCGCAACCACTTAAACCGTTTCCGCGCCGATCATCCCGATGCCCGATTCGTCCCCATGACCGATGAGAATACCACCGCGGTACAGGCAATGGTGGAGCAGTGGTACGACCTGCGGCAAAAAGAAAATCCCCACGGGGACTTCCACCTGGAGCGGGCGGCGCTGACCAAGGCCCTCCGCCACCGGAAGGACCTGGGGATGGAAGGGCTTCTGCTGATGGAGGGAGACAAGCTCCTAGCCATGGCCATGGGCTCCCGCCTGAACGCAGATACCTTTGATATTCACTTTGAAAAGGCTTTGGAGGCCAACGACGGCACGTACGCAGCCATCAACCAGGGTTTCGCCCAGCATCTTCACGAGAAATATCCCCAGATCGCCTGGCTGGACCGGGAGGACGACATGGGCCTGGAGGGTCTGCGCAGAGCCAAAATGTCCTACAACCCGGAGCGCATGATCGAAAAAAGCTGGGTCTGCCTGTTGGAGGACTGCTATGAATACTAATGGGCTGCGGGCGCTTTGGAAACAGGCCTTTGGGGATACAGATGCCTTTTTAGACGGTTTCTTCTCCGTAGGTTTCTCAGAGGATCGGTGCTGTACCATCGATAAAGACGGCAAGCTGGCAGCCATGCTGTACTGGTTCGACTGCCATTGGGATGGCAGGAAGATCGCCTATCTCTACGCCGTGGCTACGGACAAGGATTACAGAAACCAGGGTCTTTGCCGCGCCCTCATGGAACACACCCACAATCACTTGCGATCTTTAGGCTATGCCGGGGCGGTGTTGGTGCCGGGCAGCCGGGAACTGTTTTCCCTCTACGAAAAACTGGGCTACCGCCCCTTTGGCGGCATGGATACGGTCACAGAGGATGCGGTCAATCTCCCTGTTGCGATTCGCCCTCTTACGCCTGCCGCATACTGCGAAAAAAGGCTATCTTTTCTGCCCAAAGGCAGCGTGGTGCAGGATGCTGCGACCTATGCTTTCCTTGCCACCTTCTGCAGCCTTTTTGAAAGCGACGATGGTCTCTTCTGCGGCGGCATGGAGGAAGACACCTTCTATTTTCAGGAGTTTTTAGGTGATCCGGCGTGTATCCCCGGGATTTTAAACGCCCTGGGCGCAAAAAAAGGCGTTTTCCGCACTCCCGGAAACACCCCCTTTGCTATGTATCGTTCCTTAGATGACAGGAAGAACGCCCCCACCTATTTTGATATTCCACTAAATTAAAACACCGCCCGATTAACGGGCGGTGTTTGTTTTTTAGTAACCTACCACAGTCTGCCAAAGGACCTGGGCATAGCCACGGGCCAGGAAGTCATTGGGGTGGTTGACATTGTTGCCGCTCATGTCGAAATAGCGCTTGTGCTCCAAAAGGGACTTGTGGAAAGTGGTCATATCCGCCACTACCACGCCTTCTGCTTCCAAGCTCAGAAGCGCAGGCAGATAAGCCTCCTGGTTACCCAGGAAATTGGAGGTCTCCGGGTTGGGCATCATGGTGGCGATCAGCACAAACTCACAGTTGGGGTTTGCCGCCCGGGCGGTGTCCATAATGGCCTTGATATTGGCTAAGTAGGTATCGGCAGGCATCTTTGCGGAGCCGTCATTCATACCGAAACCGATGACACACAGGTCCGGGCCGTAGCCCACAGCGGTCTGCATGTTCTCCACGCCCCACTCGGAGGTCTTGCCGGGCACAGAGGGATTGTACAAAGAAACGGCAGTGTCGGGATATTTCTGCTCCAGCTTGTCCTCAAACATCTGATACCAGGCCTTTGCCAAAGGCAAAGCCGACACGATGCCGGAGGAATTTCTGCCGGTAGAAATGCTGTCGCCGTAAACACACAGTCTCAAAGCTTCTCCGTTCTTCAGCTTCGCCTGTGTCTTGGGCAGCTGATCCCCCTTATAGGCGGGAATTGTGCTGTCGAAACTGTCGCTGTGGGTATAGGTCACGGCAAGCTGCATGGAGTGCATGGTGTCGCCTTCCTTAAAGAAGATATAGCCTTCCCCATAGTTCTTGTTCAGCTTCATGGAGTTTTCGGTCTCCTCGGCAGGGTAATAGAAGCTATGCTTCACACTGGGAATGGCAGAACCTTCGGGAATGTGCAGTTTACCCTCCACCAGCTTATAGTCTTTGCCTTCCTTGTACTCCGTCTGCAAGTCGCTGGATCGGACGGACACGATCTTCTTTGCCTTGTACAGCAAAGGAATATCGGGGATGCCGCCATCTTTATCCTCCAGTGCCATGACGGATTCCTGGTACACCAGTCTGCCCTCCCAATAGGGCAGGGTATATGCATCCAGATTATACTCGTTCAGAGGGTATTCGACTTTTACGCCGCAGCCAAAAAGGCCAAGCATTGTTCCTAATATCAACATAATCACGCCTACTTTTTTCATAGATTTCCCTTCCTTCCCAAAACCATGTGCTTGTTCCCAAGGAACTTACATATCGTTTCCATTATACACCATTGTACTGCTATTGGCAATAGCCACGCCCACAAAACCGCCCGGCGAGGAATCGCCGGGCGGTAAAAAACATATTAACCCTTCTCGTAGCCTACCAACAGGCCGCCTTTTTCCGCATAGTAGCTGCACAGTCCCAGGCACTCGCAGATTGCAACATCCGCGCCGGGGAACGCCTGCTGTATCATTTTTCTTAGTTCTTCCGCGGCGGCTTCGTTTCTGCAATGGGCGATCCGCGCCTTGCCACCGCAAAAACCGCCAGACGCCATATGCTCTGCGATCTTTTTCAGGGCCTTTGCCTCGCCCCGGCTCTTATCCAACAGCTGCAGCGTACCCTGGTCACTGGCTTTGCCGACCACCCGGATGCCTAAAACACCCGCGATCTTCGCCACTGCCATGGGCACTCTGCCGTTGGCGGCAAAATTCTGCAAAGATGCCAGGGCAAACAGCAGCCCTGTTTTCTGCTGATACTGCCCGATCTTTCCGCAAATCTCCTCATACGTACAGCCTGCTACCACCAGTTCCTGCAGTTTTTCAATAATTAACTCCAACTCCGGGCCGGCAGACAAGGAGTCGATCACCATCACCCGCTTACCGTGTTTTTCCGCTTCAAACATTTCCTTTGCCACACAGGCGGCATTGTAGCTGCCGGACAGACCGCTGGTGATGGTCACGCAGAACACATCATCCACATCTCCGAACGCCTCCAGCCAGTCCCCCGGATTGGGGCAGGAGGTCTTGGATTTTCCCTTATACCCGTCGAAGAAATCCACCATTTCTTCCACATTCAAATTGCAATCATCCACAAATTCCCGTTCTGCGGTAATGATCTTCAGAGGTGCCGCGGCAAAGTCTGTGTGCTGCAGCATCCGCACATTGGCAGAGGAATCAGCAACGATCTTTATTTTTCTCATAGTGTTCTCCTTTTTTGGTTTTCCCAAATTATAGCACAACCGGAGCAAAATGTTTCCCTACACCTCTGTAAGGGCCTCTCCAGGTGGTAGAGTCCTCCTTCGCCGACTCTACCGCAGCGATGCTCCCAGGGACTATGACACCTACACCGTAGGCGTCCTGCATTTTAACGATGCCGGCCACGCAGTCCTGGCCCAGCACCTAAAGGACTTTATCGATTCCCTTTCATAAAAAAATCGCCACCCAATCGGGTGGCGATTTTGTTATTAGGAATTACTTGCCTTCCTTAATGGCAGCCTGTGCGGCAGCCAGACGTGCGATAGGCACACGGAAGGGGGAGCAGGACACGTAGTCCAGGCCGATCTTGTGGCAGAACTCAACGGACACGGGGTCGCCGCCGTGCTCACCGCAGATACCGCAGTGCAGCTTAGCGTTTGCAGCCTTGCCGTTGGTGACAGCCATCTGCATCAGCTTGCCAACGCCGTTCTGGTCCAGCTTAGCGAAGGGATCGTTCTCGTAGATCTTGCTCTCGTAGTAAGCGGTCAGGAACTTGCCTGCGTCGTCACGGGAGAAGCCGAAGGTCATCTGAGTCAGGTCGTTGGTGCCGAAGCAGAAGAACTCAGCTTCCT
>JAZRZT010000140.1:0-2224 GCA_045601475.1 Faecousia sp. | reverse complement strand
GGCCTTTTTATCGCCGAGAGCCCCAATGTGATCGCGCGGGCTCTGGAGGGCGGATGCAAGCCTGTGTCCATCTTGGTGGAAAAGAGCCTGTTAAAAGGCCCGGCTATGGAGATCATCGAAAGATGCCAGGTGCCGGTATTTGTGGGGGAAAACAGCCTCCTTGCCAAGCTCACCGGCTACAAGTTAACAAGAGGACTGCTTTGCGCCATGGAGCGCCCCGCCCCCATGGATGCCGGGGCGATCTTGCAAAATGCACGCCGGGTGGCCGTCTTGGAGGATGTAGTCAACCCCACTAACCTGGGCGCCATCTTCCGCTCCGCCGCGGCCTTGGGTATGGACGGCGTGCTCCTCACCCGGGGCTGCTCCGACCCCCTGTACAGAAGATCGGCAAGAGTCAGCATGGGCACGGTGTTTCAGATCCCCTGGGCCTTTTGGGACAGACCCATCGGCTACCTACGAGAATACGGCTTTGCCACCGCCGCCATGGCCCTGCGCGATGACTCCGTTTCCGTGGACGACCCGGCGCTGAAGGCAGAACACCGTCTGGCCATCGTTTTGGGCACAGAGGGGGAGGGGCTGCAGGACGCCACCATCGCAAGCTGCGACTACACCGTGAAGATCCCCATGTACCACGGGGTGGACTCCTTAAATGTTGCCGCCGCGTCTGCGGTAGCGTTTTACGCCTTGCGTTATTGAAACATTTGTGCTATAATAAACCGTGAGGTGATAGTATGCGGATTCTTGGCATCGATCCCGGATACGGGATCACCGGCTTCGGCTTAGTGGAGGCGGAGCGGGGCAAATTTCAGTTTTTGCGGTGCGGCGCTATCACCACCCCCGCGGGGATGGATTTTTCCGCGCGACTGGAAATTATTTACGAAGATATGAAAAAGCTTTTGGACATGGCAAAGCCCGATGCCGTGGCCATCGAAGAGCTGTTTTTCGGGCAGAATGTCACCACCGGCATCGGCGTTGCCCAAAGCCGGGGCGTGATCCTTTTGGCCATCCGCCAGGCGGGACTGCCGGTGTATTCCTATAAACCCATGCAGGTGAAGCAGGCGGTGGTGGGCTACGGTAACGCCACCAAGGACCAGGGCCAGGACATGACCAAACGTCTTTTGTATCTTTCCGCCATGCCCAAACCCGATGACGCCGCCGATGCTATCGCCATTGCACTATGCCACGCCAGGTCTGCCACATCGTTGATTGCAAAAGCAATCAACAATAGTTGAGAGTGGAGAGTTGAGAGTGGAGAGTTGAAGGTTATGAATAATAACATCTATCAGAAAAGTTTTCAATTTGCCGTTCGCATTGTGAAACTATGTAAATATTTGCAAATGGAGCAGAAGGAATACATTCTTTCCAAGCAGGTTCTTCGCAGCGGCACCAGTATCGGTGCGAATGTTGCGGAGGCGCAACAGGCCCAAAGTAAACCGGATTTTACTTCCAAAATAAACATCGCATTAAAGGAAGCAGCGGAAACCGATTATTGGTTGCGACTGCTGTATGAAACGGAGTATCTGAGTAAAACACAGTTTGAGTCTATGATCTCTGACTGTGATGAGATTGAGAGTATCTTGGTTTCTATTGTGAAATCAAGCAAACAATAACTCTCAACTCTCCACTCTCAACTCTCCACTAAGAACATCTGTGAGGTTTTTACTATGTTATATTACGTTTCCGGACCGGTTGCGGTCTTAGAGCCGGGGATGGCGGTCATCGACTGCCACGGCGTGGGCTATGGCTGCCGGGTGACTGCCTACACCGCCGCCCAGCTGAAATTGAATCAGACCGCAAGGCTGTTTGTCACTGAGTCCATCCGGGAGGATGCCTATGACATTTTCGGCTTTATCAGCCGGGAGGAGCAGAACTGCTTTGAAATGCTGACCTCCGTGAACGGCGTGGGCCCCAAGGCGGCTATGGCCATCCTCTCCGCAGGACCCCAGAACTTTACTCTGGCGGTCATGACCGGGGACGAAAAGCTGCTCACCGCCGCCCAAGGCGTGGGCAAAAAATTAGCACAGCGGATCATTTTGGAACTGAAGGACAAGATGGGCGGCGCATCCGCACAGATGGACTTCTCCGCCGGCGCAGTTGCCGCCGCGCCCCAAGGCAACCTGGCTTTGGCAACCGCCGCACTCCAGGAGCTGGGTTACTCCGCCGCCGAGGTCCACACCGCCCTCAAGGGCGCAGATCCCAACGCGTCTACCGAGGAATTGGTGCG
>JAZRZT010000139.1:0-3969 GCA_045601475.1 Faecousia sp. | reverse complement strand
GGGCTGTTGCAAAACAATGCAACAGACCCTTTTTTTACACTTCCTTGTACATAGCGCCGGCATCGTCCTTACGGACGTTGTCCGCCACCTGCACGACCTCCACTGCCACAGTTCTTGTGCCCATGGCAATTTCGATCCGGTCGCCGACCTTGACCTCGTAACTGGCCTTGACCACACGGCCGTTTACACTGATGCGGCCATTGTCGCAGGCTTCGTTGGCCACCGTCCGCCGCTTGATCAGACGGGAGACCTTCAGATACTTGTCAAGTCGCATAGGGTCTTACTTGGAAACGACGTCCTTCAGAGCCTTGCTGGCCTTGAAAGCGGGCTGACGGGTAGCGGGGATCTGGATGGGCTCGCTGGTACGGGGATTACGGCCAACGCGGGCTTCGCGAGCCTTCACCTCAAAGATACCGAAGCCGGAGACCTGCACCTTCTCACCCTTGGCCAGGGTCTCGGTGATGGTGTCGACGGTAGCGTTGATGACACGCTCTGCGTCCTTCTTGGTCATGCCGATCTTCTCGGCAACTGCTGCGACGAGTTCAGTCTTGTTCATAATATAATTCCTCATTTCTTTTATTCACTATGGGGTTTTATCGTAACACAGGAAAATTCAAAAATCAAGTGTTTTTGTAATTTTTCGTTAAATTTTACAGGAAATTTCTAACAATTTTATAGCTTTAGCAGCTTGGCGAGCTTATCGCCCTTGGGGAGCAGCTTGCAATCGGCGGCGGTAATGGACTTAAACAGCACCGCACTCAGCAGGTACACCACAGCGCCCACGGCGATGGGCGCGCCGCACAGAATGATCCGGCTGCCGTCCTCTCCCAGAAGACGGGTAAGCGCCGTGTAGCACAGAAAAACCGCCGCGCCCATGATGAATGCGGGGGGAAGAGAACGCAGGATGTTCCGTAAAAGCCGGGGTTTTTGGGGCACGACTTTCCCGATAGCCAGCAGGTTCAAAACGGCGATCGCCGTGTAGCAAAGCACGGAGCCGATAGGAGCGCCCAGGATGCCAATGTTGGGATTTCCCACCAAAATATACACTACAGCCAACTTACAGACGCCTGTGGAAAGCATATTTACCACAGGAATATGGGCGTATCCGTGGGCCTGCATCACCGCGTTGGTGTACTGGATCACGCTTTGCAGGAAGATGCACACGGCCAAAAGCCGCATGAGGTTGGCGGCAAGGTCCAGCTTCCAGCCCTCGTAGCCGCCAAGCAGGGACATGACAGGCCGTGCCAGGATGAAAAGGCCGACACTGCAGGGCAGGCTGATCAGGCTAGTGACCCGGGCAGCGGACTCTTCCGTGTCCCGCACACCCTGGGAGTCGGCCACCGTCAGAGCCGCGGTAATGGCGGGCAGGACGCTGATGGTGATGGGGGAAATGAAGGCGCAGGGCATGTTGTAGATGGTGATGGACATGCTGTAAATGCCCTTTAGGGTGTCGGCAACATCCTGGGAAAGCCCCCCGGAGAGGAGCTGGCCCATGTACAGGCGCTGCTCAACGACCGTTAAAAATTGAAGGCCCGCCGAACCGATGGTAATGGGGATGGCGACCGCCAAAAGACCCTTCGCCGTGGCGGCAAAGGACAGGGCCTCGTCCTGGGACTGAGGCAGTTCCTTATAGGAGGGGCGGAATTTGCTGTACAGGAAAATGGCGCTGATGACGCAGCTGACCGTGACGCCGGTAATGGCGCCGGCGGCTGCCAGGGGTACGCTTTTAAACTGGTACATCACCCACACCGCAAGGCCCAGACCCACCACCAATTTGATAGCCGCCTCCAGAATTTGGCTGCGGGAGGTGGGGCGCATATTGCCGTGACCCTGGAAAAAGCCCCGGAAAGTGGCGATAATGCCCATAAACAGGGCAGACGGGCCCAGGCAAGCAATGGCGGGGGCGGCGTTGGGCTGCATGAGCACCTTGGTTGCCAGCCAGTTGCTCCCCAGCACCATAAACAGCGCGCTGGCAATGCCCAGGAGCAGAAAAATCGCCCGGGCGGTCTTATAGACCTTGCGCACCTGGTTGCTTTGGCCCATGGCGTTGGCCTGGCTGATCATGCGGCTCATGGCCACCGGCAGACCTGCCGTGGAGATTAAAAGCAGCACAGAATAAATGTCATAGGCGGTGGCGAAATAGCCATAGCCCTGATCGCCGATCACCATTTTTAATGGGATCTTATAAAGGGCGCCGATCAGCTTCACCACGGCGGTGGCAATGGCCAAAAGAGCCGCGCCGTGGAGGAAGGTTTGCTTCTTTTGGGATTCAGACATGGCTTACTCCTTTTCGCTGAAAAGCCGGGGAATGGCGTAGCCGGTGAGCTCTTCCACCACGGCCTTCAGGTCGATGGTGGGGAACACGCCGTTTTGGTAAAGAATGTTACCCCGGACCATGGTCATGGCAACGTCTCCGCCCTTTGCGGAGAATACCAGGCCGTTCATTACATTATGGCAGGGCATCAGGTGGGGTGCGGAGAAATCCACCAAAATGATGTCCGCGTCCATACCCTCTTTGATCATGCCGCACTCCTGGGCTCTACCTTGGGCTCTTGCGCCGCAGGTGGTGGCCATCATTAAGATGGCGGGGGCGGGCATAGCGGTGGTGTCGCCGCCCTTGACACGGGCGTCCAGTGTGGCGTAGCGCATGACTTCAAACAGGTCCATGTTGCCGCATTCCATAGCGCCGCCGGTACCGAGAGCCACATTCATGCCCGCCTTCACACTGTCCAGAATGGGCGTGGAGGGCAGGCCGGACTTGGCATAAGCCATGGGCGTGGTGACAGCGGATACCTTCCGCTTGCCCAAAAGCTTTCTGCTGTCTTCGCTGAGGGAGACACAGCCGGTGGCGGTGGTGGGCACGGCAAACAGCCTGTGGCAGTCCAAAAGCTCCGCGGGGTCTAAACCGGTGCGGTCTAAGCACTCGTCAGACTCAGATTGGGTTTCTGCCAAATGCAGCTGCATACCTAAACCCTTTTCTACGCAGTAGGCAGATAAACCCTCCCACAGCTGGTGGTTGCTGGTATACTCCGCGTAGATGCCGCCGTCGACCTTAATACGGCCGTCCTGGAAGTTATGCCACTTGTCGGCTACGCGGCAAAGCTCCTGGCACTGCTCATCGGTGTCAAAGTCGAAATCCTCGCTTCCATCGATAAAGCGGTAGGAGGACAACGCAATATTGGCCTTGATACCGGCTTCCTTCACTGCTTCCGCGGTGGCGTCAGGGTAATAGTAAAGGTCGGACACAGAGGTGATGCCGAAGCGCAGGCACTCAGCGATGCCCAAAAGGGCGGCCGCCTTGGCGCTGCGGCTGTCCATCTTGTCCTCTTTTAGCAGCTGCTGCTCCAGTGCTTCCGCCCGGGCGGCATCGTCCAAAAGGCTGCGAAGGGCCGTGGTTGCCAAATGGGTATGGCAGTTGATAAGGCCGGGCATGGCCACCATGCCGGTGCCGTCGATGATGGTGGACGGTTTCTCGGCGGGGGCTTCCTTGGTAATACCGGTTATTTTGCCGCCGCTTACGCTTATGTATGCGCCGAACAGCACATCCATTTTTTCATTCATGGTCACCACGGTGACATTGGAAATGAGAGTATCCACTCAAACGCTTCCTTTCATGAGAGCAAAGAGCTCTTCTTTTTGCCGCAGAACGCTATCGATCTGCTCCATGTATTGCTCGGGGAATTTGGGGTTGTGGAATCGCTGCAGAGTGCCGTCGGCAAGGTTTACCTTGTTCATACCGCCGCCGCCCAGGGACACAATGGTGTGCAGCTCCTCCATCATATAAATATTGTATAGACAGTCGGTTTTATCCCGGCTCCAGCCCACATTTTCAAAACTGCCGGACATATATTTCTGCCGGTACAGGTAGTAAGGCTTGTAATTTGCCGAAGAAAGGGTCTTGTTGGCATAGGCCACCATTGCCGAAACCTCCTCGGCGTCGGGAAGTGCGACTTTCTTTTCAAACAGGTC
>JAZRZT010000138.1:0-10335 GCA_045601475.1 Faecousia sp. | reverse complement strand
CATACGGTGCTCCGCCACGGCGCCCAAGGCGTACATGATCGTTGCGCCGCCGGAGATCAGCGCCACCAGCACAGAGAAGAAGATCGCTGCCTGGATCTTGCCAAAGCCCTTTTCCAGCATGGCATAATACTGCTTTTCAGGGCCTGCCACCAGCTTCTTTTTCAGTTCCCGCAATCTGGAACGGGGATGGATCAAGATAGGACGGGGCGGTACGTACTCCGCAATCGGCTCGTCGTACTCCGGCTCCCAGCCTTCCTCAAACGCCTCCTGGACAGGCGCTTCCTCCTCCACGGGAGCAGGCGTTTCCTCTTCTTCCGCTTCGTCCGTCTCAATGGCGTCCATGCGGATGGTGTCGCCCATAGCGGTCTCCTGGGGCTCAGCCACAGGCAGCTCCATAACGATGGTATCACCGGTAACCTCAGGTGTCTCTTCCTCTTCGGTTACAGGGCATTCCTCAGAATCCGTTTCCTCCGCATTCTGCTCTTCTGTCTCCTCCGGCGTTTCCTCTTCGGGTTTGTCGCTGAATTCCTTAATAATGTCCTCCAGAGAAAATTCCTGTTCGTCTACCTGGAGTTCCTGTTCTTCCATCTGGATTTCCTGTTCGTCCATAGACAATCCTCCTTACTGCAGACGCTGCCGCAGTGCTTCGTAGAGCAAAATTGTGGCGGCGCAGGATGCGTTGAGTGATGTGATCTTGCCCTTCATGGGAATATGAACGATCACATCGCAGTTTTTCCGTACCAAGCGGTTCATACCGTCGCCCTCAGAGCCGATGACAATGGCCGCGGGAATGGTCAGATCCGCCTTATACATAGGGATCGAACCCTCAGCAGCAGTGCCGAAGATCCACACACCCTTTTCTTTCAATTCTTCCATAGCGGCGTTGATGTTGGTGACCTTGGCCACCTTCATATATTCCACCGCGCCGGCAGAGGCTTTGGCCACCGTGGCAGTCAGACCCACACTTCTGCGCTTGGGGATGATCACGCCGTGAGCGCCGGCACATTCGGCAGACCGCAGAATCGCACCCAGGTTATGGGGATCGGACAGCTCATCGCAAATGACGATAAGGGGCGCTTCCCCCCTATCCGCTGCTTCCTGCAAAATGTCGTCGATGGTGAAATACTCTCTGGCGGCGGCCAGAGCGATGACACCCTGGTGGTTATGGGTGGTGCTCATCTGATCCAGCTTGCGACGATCTACAGGCACTACCACTGCTCCGGCTTCCTTGGCCTGGGCAGCCAACCGCTGCAAGCCTGCATCGATATCGCCGGATGCCACGAACACTTTATCAATGGTTCTGCCGCTACGCAAAGCCTCCTGCAGGGCGTTGCGACCTTCTAACTGGCCTTCTATTTCCTCTGCGGGTTTGGGCGCTTCCCGACGGCGATGATTCTCTCTCATAGCAGGTCCTCCATTCCTTTGGACATACTCTCCAAAATACTATTATCTATTGTAACAGATTTTTCGCCTATCGACAACTGCTTTTTTTAGCGGCAGATTTTAACAGAAAGTTTACCCCTTGGGGTGTATCATTCATTGCACAAACGACGAAACTATGATATGATAGGCAAAATACTCTAAGGAGGCGACATCATGGAGCCCAATCGCAACAATCAAAACGGCGATCAGAAGAAGCCGAAAATGAATATCTTTGGAATGCTTATTCTGTGCGTAGGCATTATCCTGCTGATCAGCACCGTGTATAACATGGTCGTCGGCAGCCAGTACACCCAGACAACCTACTCGGAGTTTCTTCACGAAATGGAAGCGGGCAATCTGGAGGAAGTGCAGTTTCGCAGCGACCGTATTCTGTACATGACCAAAGAGGAAGCCAAAAAGGACAAGCGGGAGCAAAAGGCCAGTTACACAGGTCTTCCCTCCGGCGGTGATACCATGGCCCTGGCCGAGGAGCTGGATGCCGCCGGTGTGAAGGTGGATCGGCAGATCGTGGAGGATAACTCCTTTATTATGACCATCCTCTCTTATGTACTGATGTT
Source organism: Faecousia sp. (assembly GCA_045601475.1). Lineage (GTDB taxonomy): Bacteria > Bacillota > Clostridia > Oscillospirales > Oscillospiraceae > Faecousia. The sequence goes on along the minus strand of JAZRZT010000138.1, from coordinate 8,335 downwards.
CGGTCTGCTCTTCGGTGGCATGAGCCTCATCACCCGCCGTATCAGCGGTGACGGCATTATGGGCGGAATCGGCAGTTCCAAAGCCAAGATGTATATGGAAAAGCAGACCGGCGTGACACTACAAGATGTGGCCGGTCAGGACGAGGCAAAAGAATCCCTGCAGGAGATCATCGATTTCCTCCACAACCCCAACAAGTACAAAGAGATCGGCGCCAAGCTGCCCAAGGGCGCGCTTTTGGTGGGCTCTCCCGGTACGGGTAAAACTCTCCTTGCCAAGGCAGTTGCCGGCGAGGCCAATGTGCCTTTCTTCTCCATCTCCGGCTCCGACTTTGTAGAAATGTTCGTGGGCGTAGGCGCAAGCCGTGTGCGGGATCTGTTCCAGCAGGCAGCAAAAGTCGCCCCCTGTATTATCTTCATTGACGAGATCGACGCTGTAGGCCGCTCCCGTGACGCCCGCTACGGCGGCAACACCGAGCAGGAGCAGACCCTCAATCAGCTTCTGGGTGAGATCGACGGCTTTGATTCCTCCAAGGGTATCGTGTGCCTGGCAGCCACCAACCGCCCGGAGATCCTGGACAAAGCCCTGCTGCGTCCCGGCCGTTTTGACCGGCAGATCATCGTGGACAAGCCCAACCTCCAGGGCCGTCTGGACACTCTGAAGGTCCACACCCGGAAGATCAAACTGGCAGAAGATGTGGATCTGAAAAAGCTTGCCCAGGCCACCGCAGGCGCTGTGGGCGCGGACCTGGCAAACCTTGTAAACGAGGCGGCTCTGCGGGCTGTGCGCAAGGGCAGAAAGGCTGTGAACCAGGAGGACCTTTTGGTGTCCTTTGAGGTGGTCATTGCCGGCACGGAAAAGAAAAACACCGTGCTCACCGACACAGAAAAGCGGCTGGTGGCATACCATGAGGTGGGTCACGCTTTGATCGCCGCTCTGGAAAAGCACGCTCAGCCGGTTTCCAAAATCACCATCGTGCCCCACACCTCCGGCGCTTTGGGCTACACCATGCAGATGCCGGAAGAGGAAAAGTACCTGCATACCTCTGAGGAACTGCTCACCGAGCTGCGCACTTTGGTGGGCGGCAGAGCCGCGGAGCAGGTAGTGTTCGGTGTCAAGACCACCGGTGCGTCCAACGACATTCAGCGGGCAACCACCCTGGCCCGGAACATGATCACCCAGTACGGCATGAGCGAGTCTTTGGGCCTTATGGCTCCCGCCTCGGTGCAGCATCAGTATCTGGAGGGCAACGCCTATTTGGACTGCTCCCAGGAGACCTCCGCCCAGGTGGATCGGGAAGTGCAGAAGCTGCTGGACCGGTGCTTTGAGGAAGCCAAGCAGCTTCTTAAGGATAACCGCGCTTTGCTGGACGAAGTCGCCCAGCTGCTCCTTGCCAAGGAAACCATCACCGGCGACGAGCTGATGGCCTATGTGGACGCCGCTAAGAACTAAATATAGTAGACAAAAAGTGGGATTATTCCCACTTTTTGTATTTTGTTGGAAAACAAACGCAAATCAGCGGTTGACATTTTATTAAAATAGTGTATACTAAGTCGTGAATTGAACATTCCTGTGAATCTTTCGGAAACAGTTGCGACCGAAAGACGAGGACTCTCTGGAGAACACATTCAGTTGTGTGCCGAAGGTGCAAGGTTGCGGTTGAAGAGAAATAGCTTTCTTTAGCCTAACCGAATCTCTCAGGCAAACGGACGGAGAATATCACGCTCTTGGGCGTGCTCTGTGTGCAGTCCTCTGTGGACTGCTTTTTATTTTGTAATTATTTTTAAGGAGATATAGAGTATGTTTGGAAAGCCCATTGATGCCATCGGTTTTGTTGCCGATTTTGACCCTGAAGTTGCTTCTATGATGCAGCGGGAGTTCATCCGCCAGAAGGACGGTCTGGAACTGATCGCCTCCGAGAATATCGCCTCCCCCGCGGTCATCGCCGCTATGGGCAGCGTGCTCACCAACAAGTATGCCGAGGGTCTGCCCGGCAAGCGCTACTACGGTGGCTGCGAATACGTAGACGAACTGGAAAGCCTGTGTATTGAGCGGGCTAAGGCTCTGTTCGGCGCAGAGTTTGCCAATGTGCAGCCCCACTCCGGTGCTCAGGCCAATATGGCTGTGGAGCTGGCCATCCTCCAGCCCGGCGACACCCTTATGGGTATGATCCTGGCCAACGGCGGTCACCTGACCCACGGCAGCCCCGCGAACCTGTCCGGTAAGTACTACAACGCCGTTTCCTATGATGTCAACCACGAGACCGGCCGCATTGACTACGACGAGATCCGTGACCTTGCCAAGAAGCATCAGCCCAAGCTGATCATCGCCGGTGCTTCCGCCTACCCCCGCGCCATCGACTTTAAAACCTTTGCGGATATCGCCCACGAGGTTGGCGCTGTATTCATGGTGGATATGGCCCACATTGCCGGTCTGGTTGCCGGCGGTCAGCACATGAGCCCCGTGCCTTACGCTGATATTGTCACCACTACCACCCACAAGACCCTCCGTGGACCCCGCGGCGGTCTGATCCTTGCCAAGGAAGAGTTCGCCAAGAAGCTGAACTCCGCCGTGTTCCCCGGCACTCAGGGCGGTCCTCTGGAGCACATCATTGCCGCTAAGGCTGTGTGTCTGAAGGAAGCCATGAGTGACGACTTCAAGACCTACGCCAAGAACATCGTGGACAACGCCCAGGTCATGGCAAAGGCCCTCCTGGAAGAAGGCTTTGATCTGGTCACCGGTGGCACCGACAACCACCTGATGCTGGCTGACCTGCGGCCCATGAACATCACCGGCATTGAGCTGCAGCAGCGCTGCGACATGAACCACATCACCCTGAACAAGAACGCCATCCCCGGCGATCCCCAGAAGCCCTCCGTCACCAGCGGCGTGCGCATCGGCACCCCCGCCGTGACCACCCGCGGTCTGGGCGCAGAGGAGATGAAGACCATCGCCCACTGCATCGCAGACACCGCCCGCGACTTCGAAGGCACCACCGAGAAGGTCAAGGCCACCGTTGCCGAGATCTGCAAGCAGTTCCCCCTGTACGAGTAATAACAGAAACGCCACGGCATCGTTAGGTGCCGTGGCGTTTTTACCAAGAAACAAGGAAGGACCGAAGTCCTTCCTTGCCCCACATGAAGAAATGTCACTCTGCCTTAAGCAGGGATTATCTCAGAATATTCCCATCCGGGGTGATCGTCACCACGGAAAGCGGGATTTCCTTGCCGCTTCGCTCTATGGCAGTCTTTACCGCAAAGGGCAGGCCGCCGCAGCAAGGCACGGTCATCCGTGTGACCGTAATACTTTTGATATTGTTGTTTTTGAAAATCTCCGTGAGCTTTTCGCTGTAATCGGTCATATCCAACTTGGGACAGGCAATCAGCGTCACCATCCCCCGGATAAAGTCGTTATGGAAATTTCCGTAGGCGTAGGCGGTGCAATCCGCCGCGATCAGAAGATCCGCCTCATGGAACCAGGGCGCATTAGGCGCCGCCAGCTTTAGCTGCACCGGGAAGTTTTGCAGTTGACTGGGTACATCCGCGCCCTTTGCCCTCTTGGCGGCAAGAACAGCTGCTTCGTTGTAGGCGGGAGCTTCCCGCTCCTCGAAGGAAATGGCGTTCATGGGACATGCCGGCAGGCAATCCCCCAAACCGTCGCAGTAGTCCTCCCGGAGGAGTTTGGCCTTGCCGTCCACCATGCCGATCGCACCCTCGTGGCAAGCCTTGGCGCAAAGGCCACAGCCGTTACACTTCTCCTCGTCAATGGTAATGATCTTACGGATCATGCCACCTCTCCTTTCTTTCTTCTGCGCTCGGCCTCCAGTTCTTCTTTCTGACGGGCGGCGATCTCCATCATTTTTTCGTACATCTCGTCGCCTACACACTTACGCGCGTGTTCGCACCACTGGACACAGCTCAAGGTGTCGTTGTAGGCCACAAAGCCGCAGTGCTCACAGGGCATCTGGGTATCGATGGAGAACAGTTCTATAATGTTGCCGCACTGGGGGCAGACTTTTTCGATAATGGTGGGAGTTCTGGGTTTTCCCTGGCATCCTTCTGCAATCATAAGGATCCCTCCTTTTCCTCTTTACTTTCTGATTGTATTATAGTATAGTAATTCTAACAAGTCGGTTGTTTTTACAACAGAAAGAGGCGGCTATGAAAGAATTTATCCCAATTTTAAAGCGTTCCTGGCTATTTGCCGGCGTCACAGAGGACGAGATCAAAGCGATGCTCTCCTGCCTGGACGCCAAAGTGCGCACCTACAAAAAGGGCGAGTTCGTGTTCCGTCAAGGAGAACACATTGAGCAGATCGCACTTTTGGCAGCGGGCACGCTCCACGTGCAGCAGGACGATTACTGGGGCAACCGCAGCATCATGCATACCGTAGGCGTAGGCGAGCTATTCGGGGAGGAAAATTTGGCCCCGAAAAACAGCATTAGCCTTGCGGATGTGGTTGCAGCGCAGGACAGCACAGTTATATTCTTTCATGTGCATAGAATCATCACCACCTGCACCAACGCCTGCCGTTTCCACACCGCCGTAGTGCAGAATCTCTTTTACTCCATTTCCGAGAAAAACAGGTCCCTTGTGGAAAAACTGGGCCATATGTCCCGGCGGACTACCCGGGAGAAGCTGATCTCCTACCTGTCCGGCCAGTCCAAACGCCACGGCAGCGGCAGTTTTACCATCCCCTTTAACCGGCAGCAGCTGGCAGACTTTCTGTCGGTGGACCGCAGCGCCATGTCCAACGAGCTGAGCAAAATGCGGGACGAAGGGCTGTTGGAGTTTGAAAAGAATCAGTTCCGGCTGATGCTGTAAACAAAAAACAGACCACTCAGATGAGTGGTCTGTTTTTATTGAAACAATAGGGCGAAAACAGCCATAATAATCAAGAAACCGAAATTAAATGCCGTGAACAGCATGACATAATAACCGGTTTTGCCCTTGTTTTGCTTGGTATATTCTCGGAAGGTGATCAGACTCGCCAAAGATGCGATCAGCGTACCCACGCCGCCAATGTTCACGCCCATCAATAGATCCCGGTAGTTGTCCGTAAACTGGGACAGCAAAATGGCCGACGGCACATTGCTGATGACCTGGCAGGCCGCCACACTTACAAGAAGCGTGCTCTTGTCCAGCAGCATAGAGAAAAAGTCCTCCACCGCCCGGATCCGGGCCAAATTGCCGGAGAAGATAAAAAAGAACACAAAGGTCAAAAGCAGCGGGTAATCCACCATCTTCAGCGCCTTGCGGTCCATAAACAGCAGCACCACAGGAATTACCACTAAGCCGATGCCGTAAGGAATCCCACGGAACACAATGGCGATGGAGAGGCCAAACAGCGCAAGGTATACCGACGTCCGCACCGGGGGCAGCAACACCTTCTCATCCTTCATGCTTAGCGGCTCCGGCTTTACAAAGATCACGCAGCACAGGGTGATCAGCACCACCGCCAGCACAAACAGTGGCGCCATGATGGTCATAAACTCGCCGGTGGGGATCTCAAAGCGGGTGTATAGGTACAGGTTTTGAGGATTGCCGAAGGGGGTTAGCATACCGCCTAAGTTGGCGGCGATGTTCTGCATGATAAAAGTAAAGGCCATGTACTTGTTTTTTCCGGTGGTATTCAGCACATACAGGCCCAAGGGCAAAAAGGTCAAAAGCGCCATATCGTTGGCGATGAGCATGGACCCGATAAAGGTGATATATACCAGGGCCAGGATGCTCATTCTGGCGTTTTTGAAAAGGCGTACGATCTTCTTAGCAAGGATATAAAACAGGTGGATATTTTTCAGCGCGCAGACCACTGCCAGTACGCAAAACAGGCAGGTGAGGGTCTTAACGTCGAAATACGCCAAATAGGCTTTGTCCGGCGGAACAAAAAACATCGTGATCACCGCCGCCAGCATCGCCACCAGCATGACCACATTTTTCTTTGCAAAGCCCGTGGCATTCCGGGCAAAATGCGTATATTGCATCTATGCCATCTTCTTTCTATAAATTTCCTCCGGGATTATAGCAGATGGGGATGGGAAAATCAATGGGGCACTGGCGATATTGCAATTTAGATTATTCGAGTCCCTCGCCCTATGGGAGACGCCGGAAGGGACTCGTTTCATTTGCGCACAGCGCAAATGTATGGTAGCCACCAGTGTTTGCACTGGTGGCAGCAATATGCCACCGGCATATTGCGATTTAGATTATTCGAGTCCCTCCCGCCCGGAGGGCGAAGCAAATAAGAGGGACGCCCATATGGGCGTCCCTCTTATTTGCTTGGTACGCCGGAAGGGACTCGAACCCCCAACCCTCGGAACCGGAATCCGATGCTCTATCCATTGAGCCACCGGCGCATCTTCAAAGCCTTGCCATTATAGCAAGCTTTCCACCTTTTGTAAAGAGGTCTTTTCTAAAATTTACCCCCATATTCTTTGAAAATGGTTGTTTTCCCGACAAGGATATGTTATAATCTCCAAAACGAACCGGGAGGTTGCATTATGGCTGAATTTCAGAATTTCCGCTCCGCTCTGCACGGATTCAACCGACATGATGTGGTAAATTACATTGAGTATCTCAATAAAAAACACAGCTCTCAAGTCGAACAGCTGAACACACAGCTTCAGAACGCCCTGGAGGCGCTGAATCGCGTGTCCCCACAGGATGCCAATCTCCAGCAGCAGCTGGATGAGGCTTTGGCCCGCTGCGCTCAATTGGAAGAACAGCTTGCCACCTCCGTGGAAAATGTGGAACTGGAAGCCTACCGCCGCGCCGAACGCGCGGAACGCAAGGCCCAGGAGCGCGCCGCCCAGATCTACGCCCAGGCAAACGCCGTTTTGGCCGAAGTTACCACCAAGGTAGCTGCCGCGTCCGGCGAGATGGATGCTGTGGTGGCTGAGCTTTCTGCCCGCATGGAGGCCTCCAAACAGGAACTGCAGTCCGCCATGGATGCTCTGTACGCAATCCGCCCCGAAGAGGAATAAACAAATGGGAAGGCCAATGGCTTTCCCATTTGTTGCGAGGTAGACTATGAAGGATTTTATCCCCGGATACTATAATCAGTTTCACTGCATTGCCGCCCAATGCCCCGACAGCTGCTGCAAAGAGTGGGCAGTAGATGTAGATGAGGCTGCTGCCGCTTACTATCGGGCCCTCCCCGGAGCGCTGGGTGACCGTCTGCGGGAAGTTCTTAAAGACGACAACACCATGACCATCGTGGATGGCCGTTGCCCTATGTGGCGTGAGGACGCTCTCTGCCGCATCCACGCGGAGTTGGGCCACGATGCGCTGTGCGCCACCTGCCGGGAATACCCCCGGATTCGTCACGAGTACGACGAATTTACAGAGCTGGGACTGGAACTTTCCTGCCCGGAGGCCGCCAGACTGATTTTGACTACGGATTGGGATATGCCAACCTGTGAAAACCCGCAGGATCCGGACCTGCAGATCCTGTTGGAAAGTCGGCATAACGCTCTGTCGGTTCTGGATGCCTACCCCCTGCCCCAAGCTTTGGCTGTTATTTTGGTGTACAGCCACCATGTACAGGCCGTATTGGACGGTGGCAAAATTGAGAAATTTGCGCAGGATAATTATTTGCAGACTGCAGAAAAACTGGTAAAGGCACCCGACTGGGAGGCCCTCTTCCGCTTCTTTGGCGATTTGGAGATTCTGACAGAGGAATGGCGGCAACGCCTTGCGGCCAGGCCGGAGTCCATCACATGGTCCCCTGCGCTGAAGGCATTCATGCGGTATATGATCCTGCGGTACTGGCTGCAGGCCGTGTCTGATCTGGACCTGGTGTGTCGGGCGAAGCTTGGAGTTGCCGCCTGTTTGGTCGTGGGTGCAATGGGCAAAGACCCGGTTGCCACTGCACAGCTCTTCTCCAAAGAAATCGAACACGACCCCGACAATGTGGAGGCCATCCTGGACGGTGCTTATTCCGCTCCTGCGCTGACCGACCAAAATCTCTTATCCCTGCTCCTTTCCTAATTTTTATAAAAACCCCCTTGACAATTGGCAATATCGTGCTATAATACAAAAGCTGTCTGCAATTGCGGACGCAATATGGGGGTATAGCTCAGCTGGGAGAGCGCTTGAATGGCATTCAAGAGGTCAGCGGTTCGATCCCGCTTATCTCCACCACCGAGTCATGAAAACCATTGGTTTTCAGGACTTTTTCTTTTGCTTTTTGGTGGTTTTACCTCAAAAATGCGGTTTTCCCAAACTCGAGCGATACACCCCATTTGCCCGCAACATTTTTTCTTGAATTATTCTTGAATTACGATGATTTCACATAGTCCAATATGTTTCCGTGGACTCCCCGACCATTTTTGTTCAG
>JAZRZT010000137.1:0-5756 GCA_045601475.1 Faecousia sp. | reverse complement strand
GTCCTGGCGCAGGTTGTAGGCGCTGGTGGCAAGCGACCTCTCCAGTCCGCTGAAGAACACCGCGATCTTGAATGGCTTTCCTGTCCACGGAATCAACGTATAGCTGTCATCCCTGCAATCCATGTACAGCAGCTGATCCTTCTTGCACAGCACCTCGCAGGACTGGTCCAGCTTGCCGCAGTTGACGCCGACATACCTGTTCTCGGCAGCCTTCGCAAGCATGATGGTCTCCCAATCCCCCAGCGCAATGTCGTTGACCCGTGCCAGCGCTGACAGAAATGCGATGATCACAGCAGCGGACGAGCTTAGCCCACCGATTGGGAGTGACCCCTCTATCACTGCCGACAGGCCCACCCTCAGCGGATACTTCTCCGCCAGCATCTTCGCCGCACCGCGGCAGTGATCCGCCCAGTCGCCGACCTTTGCCTCTGGAATGGCGTTGATGTGAAACTGTGCCCGCTTGGGGAAGTTCAGGGATTGCAGCTCCACCACACCGTTATGCTTGGGGCTGTAGGCGATGTGGATGCCCTGGTTGATCGCTAAGCCATTTATCTTGCCGTACTGGTGGTCGATATGCGCACCGAGCGGAGAGATACGGTAGGGGCAAAAGAAAACACCGTCCGGAGCGCGTTTGTAAATTTGAAAGAATGTTTCCTCGCAACGCATTGATCAATTCTCCTTCATATTCCCATTCCGTCAATTGTATTGCAGTAACATTTACAAAAGCGTGCTCAATTTCTGTTGACAAAATGGATACGATCGTGTACCATATTGTCAGGAGGTGAGCTTATGAATTTCTACTCTGTACGTGATCTTCGCACTGATTCCAAGAGTATGTGGCAGGATTTAAAGCACGGTGACGAGGTTGTTCTCACCAATAACGGAAAGCCTTCTGCCTTGATCATCGATATTCCCGAGGGAAGCTTTGATGAAATTGTTCACGCTGTGAGACAGGCTAAAGCCATGATTGCCCTCAACAGTATGCGAAGGAAAGCTGCGAAGACGGGCTTCATGTCTGATGACGAGATTGAATCTCTGATTGATGAAGCCAGAAACGGAGGCTGACGTGAATATCGTGTTGGATACGAACATCCTCGTTTCTGCCGTCTGGTCACCTGGGCGAAACGCCAGCGACATCCTTAATGCGGCTTTCGCACGGAAATTCAACGTCTGCTATGATTATCGTATTCTTGAAGAATACGATCGGGTACTTCATTACCCAAAGCTGAGATTCAGCGAGTGGGAAATCAATTCCATCCTGGATCCAATAATTAAATACGGAATCTCTATCGTAGCTGATCCCCTCCCCGCTGTGCCCTTTGAGCGAGACGAAACGGACCGCAAGTTTTATGAAGTGGCGAAGTTCTGCAAAGCCATCCTTATTTCCGGGAATCTTGCCCATTATCCCTCTGAGCCCGACATTCTGTCTCCGGCTGATTTTTGCCGGAAGTACCTGTGACTCCTTCTCACCCTGTTGCGATGGCTGAGCGAGGATTTGTAAAAAGGGAACAGGGATAGTGGCTGCCACGTGCACTTTGAGAATGTACAGCGCCCAAAGAAGCCCTGTCGCGGAGACGATCCGCCGGATTTCCTTGCTTTCGATTACGCGCGGCTTTTCCTGTTCCCTGTGCGCATCACCTCGACAAATCAGAATTGACCTGACTGAAAAGATACGAAGATTGTTCGCTTGACCCGGTTCGTCATGCCTGGCGCTAACGCCTGTCATCCTGAGCGAGGCGAAGCCGAAGTCGAAGGATCTTATTTTCTTAAGTCAATGCCGTTAGAACCGTCCCCGCTGTCATCGACACATAAAGACCATCCCGGCATGTTCAACGGATATAACACTGGGGGACGCGCTCCTGTGAACACAGAGAACTGTCCCCGCGTGTTCATTAAGATTGCTATTTTTGGTCTGGTGATCTCCCAAAACCTATTCACAAATCATATTTTACCAAAATAGATAGTCATCTTCAACCCCCATTTAAAAGTCACCGGGAACGGTTCTTGTTGACTTCTTCCATTCGCAAAAGGAGTCAAGCAGAACCGTCCCAGGTGACTTCTGTCAGCGCTGGCACGGGTCAACGACATTGCGCTGGGGGATTGGGAGACCATCATGCTCGCGAAGGCCGCCGAGAACAGGTATGTCGGCGTCAACTGCGGCAAGCTGGACCAGTCCTGCGAGGTGCTGTGCAAAAAGGATCAACTGCTGTACATGGATTGCAGGGATGACAGCTATACGTTGATTCCGTGGACGGGAAAGCCATTCAAGATCGCGGTGTTCTTCAGCGGCCTGGAGAGGTCGCTTGCCACCAGCGCCTACAACCTGCGCCAGGACGAGTGCAAGGCTGCGGCGTACAGCCTGCTGGCGTATGCGGGCATGGACTACGGCAAGTTTGCAGACACCCGGCTGAGGGAAGTGCCGAGGGATGTGTTCGAGGCGTACAAGGATCGCCTGCCGGAAAATTTCAGGAAGCGCGCCACCCACTACTTCACCGAGATTGCCCGGGCTGAGGCAGGCGCGGATGCGTGGCGGCGGGGAGACCTGGCAACCTATGGAAAGCTTATCTTCGAGTCAGGGCAGAGCAGCATTGAAAACTACGAGTGCGGTTGCCCGGAGTTGAAAACCCTCTACAATATCATGACAGAGACGGAAGGAATCTATGGCGGGCGCTTCTCCGGCGCGGGATTCAAGGGCTGTTGCATGGCGTTGGTCGATCCGCAGAAGGCGGACGACATCCTCCACACTGTGGAGGAACGGTATCTGAAGGTTTATCCGGCACTCAAGGGGAAGTATCTCGGCGCACTGTGTGACAGTGCGGATGGGGTGAAGCTGTGAAATGCATTATTCTTGCAGCGGGTTATGCTACAAGGCTGTACCCGCTGACGGAGAACTATCCAAAACCTCTGCTACCCGTGGGTGGCAAGCCCATCCTTGACTGGTTGGTGGAAGATGTCCAAAGTGCTGGTGTCGTAGACGAATTCATAGTCGTCTCGAACCATAAGTATGCCCGTCATTTCCATGCCTGGGCAGATGGTCGTATGCTCCCGATCACGGTTTTGGATGACGGGACAGAGAATAATGAATCACGCATGGGCGCTGTGCGTGACATGCAGCTGGCGGCAGAGAGAATTCGACTGGCAGCACATAGGGAAGGCTCTCCAGGCCCGAATAATAATGACTGCCTGGTTCTCGCAGGGGATAATCTGCTTACATTTTCCATAGCGCCATTCATAGAGTATGCAATGAATGCAGGCACATCCTGCGTCATGTGCCATGAGGAGAGGAGACTGGAAGCACTGCAGAAAACGGCTGTGATTACAGTGGATAGCGACTTCCTCATCACGTCTTATGAGGAGAAGCCGGTAAATCCGCGGGGGCATCTTGCGGTACCGCCGTTCTACTACTTCAAAGCCGCGGATATCCTGCGTATCAATGAAGCGCTTGCAGATGGATGTGGTTTTGATGCGCCGGGTTCCTTTGCTGCGTGGCTGAGTAAACGTGTTCCAATGCATGCATGGTTGATGCCGGGGAGACGTTTCGACATTGGCGACATACAGAGCTATGAAGCAATGAAGGATAGTTATAGAGGATATATATCTTAACTGCGCTCATGCTTTTTGAACTGGGGAAAGATATTTGGAGTAGCTATATGAACACTGGAAGAATCCTGGGATGATCGACGAAAGGGAGTACGAAGGCACTGATTGATCAGATCTTCGATTCAGCGGAAAACTTGTTGGCAGTAAAGATGATATGTGTCGGTTCCATATTCAGGCATGATGAGCCATCGTCACGGAGTTTTTAGGGCTTACTTTCACGCGGTAACGGGGCGACATGGTTTTCACCTGGATTAATATAAATATTTTGAGGAAATAGATGGCAGCAAATCTGAACGGCCAGACCTTTGGTAGGCTTACCGTCTTAAACCAGACCGGTAAGGGAAAATGGCACTGCGTATGCACCTGCGGCCGAGAAACAGACGTACTTCATTACGATCTCATCAGCGGCCACACACGCTCCTGCGGTTGCCTGATCACAAACAACAAGGACCTTACCGGCCAACGGTTCGGCCGTTTGGTTGCTCTCTTTCCAACAGAGAAGCGTAAGCGGGGGAAAGTGGTTTGGCACTGTCGATGTGACTGTGGCAAAGAGGTTGACTGTGCTTCCGATATGCTGAGGTCGGGCGATGTTATGTCCTGCGGCTGCTCCAGACAGGGTGAGAACCTTGCGGGAAAGCAGTTTGGCCAGTGGACTGTACTCAGAAGGGGAGAGCGCTCTGGCTACTGGCTATGCCGTTGTTCTTGCGGAAAAGAGAAGGAAGTCAGAGGTTGCAACCTTACGGCAGGCACAACCAAGTCCTGTGGCTGCTTACCGCGGAAACGGTGTTTCAAGGAACCTGAGGACCTGACAGGTAAGGTTTTCGACCATTGGGAAGTTCTTCAAAGAGCAGAACGGCCTGGTTACTGGCTTTGCCGGTGTTCCTGTGGAACGGTAAAGGAGGTTAACGGTGGCAGCCTGAAGCATGGCGGTACCAAGTCTTGCGGTTGTATTCGTAGAGATGTAAAGGACTACACAGGCGAGAAACGAGGTAGTCTGACAGCTATTAGAGCTACTGGGGAAAAGAAAAAGAACTCTCCGGAATACATTTGGCGCTGTGAATGTGGCTTTGAGGTTACTTTGCCGGCAATCTCTGTCCCGTATGGCGGGGTTCGGAGTTGTCCGAGGTGTCTTGCCAAACGGCGGCAGGAGAGTGCCCATCAGATGCTGGAGAAGAGGAAGGAAAGACTAATCCAGAATGTTGTACCTGGTAGCCTGAAGAATATTAAGGACGGTGCGCTACAAAGAAACAATACCAGCGGCGTTAGGGGCGTTCATAGAGAGACAAAAAGCGGATTGTGGATAGCCACAGGGCACGTGCTGGGCAGGAGGTGGTATCTTGGCGGTTATGCGGATATCAATGATGCAGCAGAAGCCAGGAGAAGCTTCATCGAGGAGTGCTATGGAGAAGCATTTGAGGAGATGGAGCTCCGCAGCAAAAAAGTGGAGAAGGAAGATTTGTGATGGATGAAAATGTAGAGTACCTAATTATCCAAATGGCATCGGAACGCGGAATAAGTGAGAATAAGAAATGAATAACCTCATACAGGAGACGATTGTGTTTCCGAGAGAGAGGATATCCGTCAATGCTCCATGGAGGAGCTAATTATCTATCTTGATGGACTGCTTAATACCTGCAAAAACCAGCACAAACTGCACCCTGATGCACCCGTTTGAACCCGTTTTGAACCCTGACTGCGATTGTATCAAAGTTATCGTGCAGAGCCATTAAAAGACGTCAGGTTGGAGACAATGTGACGTGTAGAAAGCCTCCGATTTATCGGGGGTTTTCTTCTGTTCTAGCACCAACTTTTAGAAGAATGTCTATGATTATATTGTTCCATTCTGATTATGCTTATAGTGCAAATTCAAATATACTAAAAAGTTGGTGACAAATTGAAAAAGTTGGTCATAGTTGGTGTTGCTTATCGGACATTCGCCACTTTGTTGTGAAAAAAATAAATTGTTGGTGTGAGTTGGTGTAGAGTTGGTGCATAGTTGATAAGCTAAGCGGCCTCGTAAATAACGGACCAAAAGCCACACTTGCACGGAGAAATAGCCGCACCCTAACGGAGAAATAGCCGCACCGTCACGGGCAAACAGCCGCACTTTCTCATGTCCTTCGGTTCACACAGACCTGAAAACTTAATCCGCGAAA
>JAZRZT010000136.1:0-5011 GCA_045601475.1 Faecousia sp. | reverse complement strand
ATTTCTTTTGACCGAAGTCGCATTCCATTAAGTCCCGTTCGACTTGCATGTGTTAGGCACGCCGCCAGCGTTCGTCCTGAGCCAGGATCAAACTCTCAAAAAATGGTATCTAAACTCCCGTAGGAGCTCAAATCAGTTTTTGAATAATTTGTACTAGCAAATATACTCAAGAATTTTCGTTGGCTGTTAATTCGATTTCAAAATCGATGCTTAAACAATCCATTATAAATTGTCCAAGGTGTTTGTTCGTCTTTGCGTTATTCAATTTACAAGGTACAGTGTTGCGTCCTCCGGGCAGGCGCCGTTCATCGGACAGCTTGCCTATAATACCATCCCACACACCGTTTGTCAATACCTTTTTTGAAAAAATTTGTTGTTTTTTTCAGAAATAAAAAAGATAACGGGGACCTCTTGCGAGGCCCCCGAAAAATGGCTGTTTATAAGGTTATTCGGCATCTTCGATCATGCCGTAGCCGCCGTCGTTACGGCGGTAGACAACCGCAAATGCACCGTCATTATCCTCATCCCGGAAAGCAAAGAAATTATGCTCCAGAAGATTCATCTGCAGCACCGCCTCTTCCCTGGTCATGGGGGCGAAGTGGAACTTCTTAATACGGGCGATGGACAGGTCCTCTTCCGGCTCTTCCTGCGCAAACGAGGTCTCTTCCACAGTGCGTGTAAAGGCATCCTGACGCAGGCGGCGGGCAAGGCGGGTCTTGTTCTTGCGGATCTGGCCCTCGATGGTGCCGATAGAGGCATCGATGGAGGCGAACATATCGGAGGTGCTCTCCTTAGCCCGGAACCAGGTGCCTGCACCGCGGACGGTGAGCTCCACATTGTTCCGGTTCTTCTCTACTGAAAATACGATAAGTGCTTCCGCATCCTCCTCAAAATACCGTGCCAGCTTCATTACTTTTTTCTCAGCGTAGGCATGGACATTGGCGGGCAGCTTCACTTTCTTTTCACTAAACTGGAATTTCATATGCGGCAGCTCCTTTCGTTTTTGCCGGTTTCCCGGCTCATCTATATTATAGCCTATTACGGCTCTGATGACAAGAAGAACTTAACCTTCAAGCTCGGCTTCTGCTTCCAAAAGCTCATTCATTATTAAATTGTATATCACATCCGCTTTCTTCTCAAAAAACTTACCCAAGCGGACAGCCTGGCGCTGGTCGGGTGCGGCCAATTCCAGAGTCATGAGACTGCCGGTCTCATCGTCCAGGGTCATGATCACAGAACTTTCACCGTTGTCCCTGGGGATAACGCGGCTTTTTACATAGCTGCTTCTGCGCAGCTGGCGGTTAAAGCCGGCTACGGCATTCTCCGCTCTCTGTTTTACCGTGAACGCAATGGAGTCCGCCGTCAGAGCGCCGTCCTGACGGCCCTTTTCGGTAATGGCATAATGCTCTTCATCCACCTGCTCCAGGTGGCCGGAGGTGACCATCTCAGGAATCGCGGTACATACATCAAAATAACTCAGGCAGTCATCCTGGTAGCAAAGCTCATAGATCTGCTGGGTGGTCATTGGGTAATTGGCACGGGCTGCCACGAACAAAATCAAAACCTTGACATCCATCATATCATGGATAAATCCTACTGGCTGCATCGTCTTCACCTCTTATAATTATTATACTAAATCCTGGGGAAAAATCAAGCACAACCGCACTGCTCCTATCATAATCTGTCATGAAAGGGTGGTTTCAATGATGTATCGGAAATTTCGGATCGCCGAAGAGTCGGCGCCCTTACAATATGCAAAGGAGCACCTGGAAAAACTCGGTTGGTGCTATGACAAAAACGCACGATACTTACTACTGCCCGTACCCACAAAAAGTGACTACAAGGACTGTCTGCGGTGCGACACAGTGGTGATCGGCGGGAATCTGAACACCTGCGCCTACGGGGATCGCAAATGCGTGGATCTTTTGCAGGACCCCTTGTATTTGGCGGAAAACGCAAAGATTACCGCCTATTGCGCCATCAAGTATGCCTTGGAGAGGCTGCCTGTCATTTTGGACGGGTGCCCTGTGCTCATTTTAGGCTGGGGACGGATCGGTAAATGTCTGGGACAGCTTTTGATGAAAATGGGCGCGGATGTGACCGTCTATGCCAGAAAACCCGCAGACAGGGCAGCCCTTCTTTCTCTTGGTTGCAAAGCGTTGGATTCCTTGGAGGATTTAGGGCGGTACCGAGTGATCTTCAACACGGCCCCCGCCATGCTTTTATCCCCCGGGATGCTGTGTGACCGGCAGGTCAAGATTGATTTAGCTTCCAAGCCCGGCATCGCCGGCGAGGATGTGGTATGGGCCCGGGGTCTTCCCGGAAAAGATGCGCCGGAGAGTTCCGGCAGATTGATTGCCTGCACCGTTGAACGACTTCGAAGGGAGGGTTTATTATGACAATCGGGTTTGCCTTTTGCGGCTCTTTTTGTACCTATGCCCAGGTGTTCCCCATCTTAGAGCAATTGGCAAAGGAGCACACAGTAGTCCCCATTTTCTCATGTGTTTCCCAGGTGACGGATAGCCGTTTCGGAAAGGCCTGTGATTTCACCCGGCGGGCTGCGGAGATCTGCGGACGCACGCCCCTTTTCACCATTGCAGAAGTGGAGCCCATCGGCCCCAAGAAAACTTTGGACGCTCTGGTGATTGCTCCATGCACCGGCAACACCCTGGCAAAACTTGCCCACAGCATCGCCGACGGGCCTGTGACCATGGCGGCAAAGAGCCATTTGCGAAACGGGCGGCCTGTGATCGTGGCTGTCTCCACAAACGACGCCTTAGCCGGAGCTGCGGAAAACATTGGAAAACTCTTATGCCGGAAGCACTACTATTTTGTACCATTTGGGCAAGACAATCCCACAGGAAAGCCCACCAGTATGGTGGCGGACTTTACAAAAATCCCTCCAACGCTGGAGGCAGCATTGGAGGGACGGCAGATTCAGCCGATACTATTATAATAGTCATCGTGGGTCAGCTCTCCGCTGCCACTGATGGGGATGGCATCTCCCAAGTAGGTGGGCTTGGGCTGGATGATGGAGGTTGCAAAATCCTTGACTCTTGCAAGGATCTCCCGCACATCCCGGAAGAACTGGTCGCCATGGGTGCGGTAGTCGCAATTCACGCCGTAAGCATCCAACCCCAAAGAGCGGGCAATGTACACCGCCCGGTAGAGATGGTACTGCTGGGTAACGATGATTACCTTTTTGGTGCAGAAGATATCTCTGGCCCGGTACATGGACTCATAAGTGGAAAAGCCGGCATGGTCCATGAACACATCCTCTGAGGGTACGCCGGCATCCACGGCCACCCGCTTCATAACGCCTACTTCATTATACCCTTCCCTACCGTGGTCGCCAGTCATAAGAAGCTTAGGCGCAGCACCATCTTTGTACAGGGCGATACCTCTTTGGAGTCTGTCCTCCAACATTGGTGTAGGTTTGCCGGAGGCGCCCACGCCGCAGCCCAGTACCAGGATGCAATCCACATTCTCAAGCTTTGCCGCTTCCTCCTGAGAAAGGAGCACATCTCGAACGGACAGCTTCATATAGGCGTTGATCACACCCACAGCGCTCACACCCAGAACACCCAGTGCAACAAACACGCAAAGGGTGGTGCGCAGCCATTTTGGTAATTTTACTTTTGTCATAATCTTTCCTCGTAGTAGGCAATACGCCTCCCGATTTGGGAGGCGTAAAATTTTTAGATACCTGCCAGGCGCTTCAGTTCCTGAGCGATGTCGGTAGCCTCCCAAGGGCGGTCAGCAACACCGAAGTGGCCTTCCCTTGCGGTCTTGCCGTAGATAGGACGGCGCAGATCCAGCTTGCGGATAATGCCGGCGGGAGTCAGGTCACAGGTCTTGCGCAGCAGGGCGGTCATCTCCTCATCGGAGATCTTGCCGGTGCCGTAGCTGTCCACACGGACGGACACAGGCTCGGCAACGCCGATAGCATAAGCCAGCTGCACCTGCACCTGAGTAGCCAGGCCTGCTGCAACTAAGTTTTTGGCCATATAGCGGGCCATATATGCGCCGGAACGGTCTACCTTGGTGGGATCCTTGCCGGAGAAAGCGCCACCGCCATGGGAGAAATAGCCGCCGTAGGTGTCCACGATGATCTTACGGCCGGTCAGACCGGTATCGCCGTCGGGACCGCCGATGACAAACTTGCCGGTGGGGTTGATGTGGATATGGGCAACATCTGCAATATCAAAGCCGTACTGCTGGAGGACAGGGGCAATGACACCTTCCCGGATGTAGCGGCGCAGCTCTTCGATGCTAAAGTCCTCGGTGTGCATGATGGAGACAACCACGGTATCGATGCCCACCACATTACCCTGCTCGTCAAACTCCACGGAGACCTGGGTCTTGCCGTCGGGGCGGAGAAGATCGTTGCTCTCCACACACAGGGTCAGCCGGTTGGACAAAGCCCGGGACAGGGCCACAGGCAGAGGCATCAGCTCGGGAGTCTGGGTGCAGGCGCCGCCGAACATCATACCCTGGTCGCCTGCGCCGCCAACCTCATCGTTGGTACCCATGGCGATGTCGGCAGACTGGGTATGGACCTTGCACAGTACCTGTACCGTGTCGGCGCTGAAACCGGTGTTTGGATCGGTATAGCCGATGGAAGCAATCACTTCCCGGGCTACCGCTTCATAGTCGACCACTGCCTTAGTGGTGATCTCACCGCAGATAACGCAGAAATCCGTAGTGACCATGACTTCACAGGCCACACGGGAGTTGGGATCCTGGGCCAGGCAGGCATCCAGCACGGCATCGGAAATGGCGTCCGCCACCTTATCGGGGTGACCGCAGGTGACACATTCGGATGTAAACAGTCTCTTTTCCATAATATTTGTCCTTTCACAAAAAAATCTGCACACATCGAAGGACTCGACGTGTGCTCTATCGAATCCTCATCTTTCGTTGCCGCCGGATTTGGCACCTTGACGAATCAGGTTGCCGGGTTTCATCGGGCCGTTCCCTCCACCACTCTTGATAAGGCTTGTATGCAGTT
>JAZRZT010000135.1:0-6463 GCA_045601475.1 Faecousia sp. | reverse complement strand
GTTGTCCAGATACCACTGGATCGTCTTTTGGATGCCGTCTTTGAACATGGTTTCCGGCAGCCAACCCAGTTCGGTATGGATCTTGGTGGGGTCGATGGCGTAGCGCATATCGTGACCCTTGCGGTCGGTGACATAGGTAATGAGGCTTTCGGGCTTGTTAAGCGCCTTGCAGATCAGACGGACGATGTCGATGTTGCGCATCTCGTTGTGGCCGCCGATGTTGTACACCTCGCCCACACGACCCTTGTGGATGATCAGATCAATGGCCTTGCAGTGGTCCTCCACATACAGCCAGTCCCGCACATTCAGTCCCTCGCCGTACACGGGCAGGGGCTTGTCGTTCAGGGCGTTGGCGATCACCAGGGGGATCCGCTTCTCGGGGAAATGGTAGGGGCCGTAGTTGTTGGAGCAGCGGCTGATGGTCACAGGCAGGCCGAAGGTGCGGTGATATGCCAGGACCAAAAGATCTGCGCCGGCCTTGGAGGCGGAGTAGGGAGAGCTGGTATGGATGGGAGTCTCCTCGGTGAAGAACAGGTCGGGACGGTCCAGGGGCAGGTCGCCGTACACCTCGTCTGTGGAGACTTGGTGGTAACGCTCGATCCCATACTTGCGGCAGGCATCCATCAGCACCTGGGTGCCCAGAATGTTGGTCTGCAGGAACACCTCGGGATTCTCAATGGAGCGGTCCACGTGACTTTCGGCGGCAAAGTTTACCACCACATCCGGCTTTTCTTCCTCAAAGAGGCTATAAACGCCTTCCCGGTCGCAGATATCCAGCTTCACAAAGCGGAAGTTGGGGTGATCCATAACGCCCTTCAGGGTAGACAGGTTGCCGGCGTAAGTCAGCTTGTCCAGACAGATGATCCGATACTTTGGGTATTTGCCCAGCATGTGGAACACAAAGTTACTGCCGATAAAACCGGCGCCGCCGGTGACGATAATGGTTTTTTTCACAGGATTACCCCTTCTTTTCCAACTCTTCCAGACGCTTCTTATCCCGGATCACGTCCACATACTTGCCGTCCAGCACATCCTGCAGGTAGCGGCCGTACTGGTTGTTTTTGTAGATCTCAATGATCTGTTCCATCTGTTCCCGGGAGATCCAGCCGTTGATGTAGGCAATATCTTCCAGGCAGCCGATCTTACGGTTTTGGTGGTTTTCCACGGTCATAATAAAGTTGGTGGCTTCCACAAGGCTTTCGTGGGTGCCGGTGTCCAGCCAGGTAAAGCCCTGACCCAGCAGTTCCACGTTCAGCTCATTCTGTTCCAGATAGATCCGGTTCAGGTCAGTGATCTCCAGCTCGCCCCGGGCAGAGGGGGTCAGATTCTTAGCGTATTCCACCACCCGGTTATCGTAGAAGTAAAGACCCGTGACGCAGTAATTGCTCTTGGGCTTTTCGGGCTTTTCTTCGATGGAGACGGCGTGACCTTCGGCGTCGAATTCTACGATACCAAAACGTTCGGGGTCGTCCACATAGTAGCCGAAGACGGTGGCACCCTTGCCATCCCTGGCGTTCCGCACAGCGGTACGCAGACGCTTCTTCAGACCGTGACCGAAGAAAATATTGTCGCCCAGGACCATGGTAACGCAGTCGTTGCCGATAAATTCCTCACCGATGATAAAGGCCTGTGCTAAGCCGTCGGGGGAGGGTTGCTCAGCGTAGCTCAGCTTTACGCCGAACTGGGATCCGTCGCCCAAAAGCTCCTGGAAGCGGGGCAGATCCTGGGGCGTAGAGATAATAAGAATATCCCGGATGCCTGCGCTCATAAGCACAGAGAGGGGATAGTAGATCATGGGTTTATCGTAAATAGGGAGCAGTTGCTTGGAGGTGACCTTGGTCAGAGGATATAGTCTGGTGCCAGAGCCTCCGGCAAGAACGATACCTTTCATGATGTGTCTCCTAATCATTGCGGCAGAAGCCGTTAATGTGGCCTTAAATATACAATGCCAATGATATTATAGACGAAAAGAAACAAATTTGCAACAGGGGCGGAGGTTTTTCGGCAAAGTCTACAAATTGTGCCGAAATTGTGAACAAAAGCGGGAAAAATGTGAAGATTTTGTATCTGCTATTGACTTTATTCGGGCATATTGTTATAATGCCACAGGCAGTTGGAACATAGGCAGTCACCGCCGGGATGCGCGGTGTGAGAAGAGGGAAGAACATATGAGATTAGCGGAGATCTTTCTCCTTGCTGTAGGTGTCAGTATGGACGCCTTTGCGGTAGCGATTTGCAAAGGTTTGGCCATGAAAAAAGCCACCTTAAGAGCCGGCGCTGTTGTAGGCGGTTGGTTTGGCGGCTTTCAGGCGCTGATGCCTTTGATTGGTTTCTTTTTAGGCTCGCTGTTTGCCGAAGCAATTCAGGCGGTAGACCATTGGGTCGCCTTTGGCCTTTTGGCGGTGATCGGCGGCAGTATGCTGAAAGAAGGCCTGGAAAAAGGCTGCGATTGCGAAGGCCATAATGCCGACCTTTCCTTTAAGACCATGTTCGTCATGGCGGTGGCCACCAGTATCGACGCACTGGCTGTGGGCATTTCCCTGGCTATGGCAGGCAATGTGAATATCTGGATCGCCATCACCCTCATCGGCCTGACCACCTTTGCCTTTTCCGCCCTTGGCGTAAAGCTGGGCAATGTGTTCGGCTGCCGCTTTGAGAAGAAGGCGCAGCTTGCCGGCGGCGTGATCCTGCTGCTTCTGGGACTCAAGATCGTCCTGGAGCACATGGGAGTTTTGCCGTGGTAAGGACAGATAAGCGGCTGCGTATTTGTGCGGCGTTACTGATTTTAAATATTGCCTTTATTTGGGGAAATTCCCTGCTGCCCGGTGAGATTTCCGGCGCCATCAGCAATGGACTGAAGGCGTTTTTGGAAATGCTCCTGGGTGTGCAGGAGGGCCCTCCCGGAGGCGGCGGCCTGCTGAGAAAACTGGCCCATGTTACGGAATTTGCCTGCTTAGGCGTGTTGCTGAGATGGCTGTTTGGTATGCTCACCGAGAAGAAATGGCAGAATTACGGTATACCCCTTGCCTGTGGTGTTTTTGTGGCTTCTGTGGACGAGACGATCCAGATGTTCGTCCCGGACCGCGGACCCGGCATAAAAGATGTAGGAATTGATACCCTGGGCGTGATCCTGGGCATCGTTATCATATCCTTAATTACCCATATCAAAAGCAAAAAATTGAAGGAGAACGTATTATGAAGAAGATTATTGCAATGGCTCTGGTGCTGGTCACCGTGCTGGCTCTGGCAGCCTGCGGCGGCGAGAAGGCTCCCAAGACAGAGAACCTCACCGGTACTATGGAAGAAGTCATCGCTTCTATCAACGAGAAGCACGGCGCTGTGGAGCTGCCCCTGATGACCATGACTCTGGACCTTTCTGACATGGACGGCGTGACCTACAACACCGGTCTGCAGTCTGTTGAAAGTGTGTCCGACATCGCCATCTCTGAGCCCATGATGGGTCAGCCCTATTCCCTGGTCCTGGTTCGCACCAAAGACGGCGTAAGCGCCAAGGCTGTGGCTGAGGAGATGTACAACAAGATCGACACCCGCAAGTGGGTCTGCATGGAAGCAGACACCAAGACTGCCGCTTACTACGGCGATGTTGCCATGTTCTTCATGGTCAGCTCTGAGTTCGCTTCTCAGACCGATACCGCCAAGATGGTAGAGGCTTTTAAGGCCGTCTGCCCCGGCGAAGTGACCGTGGTCGGCTAATCGAACCTATGAGAAAATGGCAGTGACCCCGGTCACTGCCATTTTTGGTAAGGAGTAAACAATGCTGTTTTCCAGTATTCCTTTCTTATATTATTTTTTGCCGGCGGTGCTGATCCTCTACTTTTTAGTGCCCCGGTGTCTCAAGAACACGGTGCTTCTGTTCACCAGTCTGGTGTTTTACGCCTGGGGTGAGCCCAAGTATGTGTTTTTGATGATCGCCACCATCTGCCTGTTTTATGTTTGCGGCCTTGGCATCGGCGCGAGCAAAAGCCAAAGGGGCAGGAAGATCTGGCTGAGTCTTTCTGTGGTCATCAGTTTGGCGCTTTTGGCGGTGTTCAAGTACGCCGATTTCTTCATTGAAAGCTTCAATGCGGCCACCGGCATGAGTGTGGCGCTTTTGCGCCTGGCGCTGCCCATCGGCATCAGCTTCTATACATTCCAGTGCCTGAGCTACACCATCGATGTGTACCGGGGCAATGCTGCAGTGCAGAAAAATATCATTAGCTTCGGCGCTTATGTGTGTCTTTTCCCGCAGCTGATCGCCGGCCCCATCGTCCGTTATGTGGATGTGGCAAGAGAGCTGGACAGCCGCACGCACACCTTAGAGGATTTTGCTTTGGGCCTGCGGCGGTTTTTGGTGGGTCTTGGCAAGAAGATCCTCATTGCCAACCAGTTGGGACAGCTCACGGAAGTTTTCCGCCAAAGCGGAGAAAAGAGCGTGGTGTTCTATTGGATGTACGCCATCGCCTTTGCTCTGCATATCTACTTCGATTTCTCCGGCTACAGCGATATGGCCATCGGCCTGGGCAGGATTTTCGGCTTCAGGTTCATTGAGAACTTTAACTACCCCTACCTTTCCAAGTCCATCGCCGAGTTCTGGCGCCGCTGGCACATGAGTCTTGGCAGCTGGTTTAGAGACTATGTGTATATTCCTCTCGGTGGCAACCGGGTGAAACCTGCCCGCTGGGTGTTTAACACCTTGGTGGTGTGGATGCTCACCGGCCTGTGGCACGGCGCGGCATGGAATTTTGTGCTGTGGGGACTGCTGTACGCGGCCTTCCTGCTTATTGAGAAGTGGGTGCCCGCTTTGCAGAAACTGCCCACCATCCTGCGCAGAGTTTATGTGCTGCTCATCGTGGTTTTGGGCTTTGTGCTCTTTAACGCGGCGGACATTGCCCAGGCGGTGTCCGATATCAAAGGGATGTTCGGCTTCGGCAATGTGCCTGTTGTGAACGCCGCTACCCTCTATTACCTGCGCAGCTATGCCGTGCTTTTTGTGGCGGCGCTGGTGGGCGCGACCCCTGTGGTCAAGACCGTGGCGACCCGCATCGGCCAGACAAAGGTGGGCGTTGTGCTGGAGATCCTGGTTATGGCGCTGCTGCTTTTACTGTGTACCGCTTACCTTGTGGACGGCTCGTTTAATCCGTTCCTGTATTTCCGGTTCTAAGGGGGTGTTGCTGTGAAGAAGAAAATTCGTATGATTGGCGCTATTTCCTTAGCGACCCTTTGGCTGGGACTGACTGCCTTTGCCTGGTTCGGCGCGCCCAAGGAGATCTCCGACGCGGAGCGCAGACCCTTGACCCAGTTTCCGGAACTGAGCGGAGAGACTTTGCTAAACGGCAAGTTTATGGGGTCTTTCGAGGACTACACCTTGGACCAGTTCCCCCTGCGGGATACCTTCCGCACGGTAAAGTCTTTGTTCCACTACTACGCCATGCGGCAGCTGGATAACAACGATATCTATATGGCTGACGGCTATGCCGCCAAAATGGAGTACCCCTTAAATGAGGCGGCGGTAAAGAAAGCGCTGGACAAATTCAACCTCATCTACGAGGAAAATCTCAAGGACTCCGGAAGTAAGATCTACACCGCCGTAATTCCCGATAAGGGCTATTACCTGGCGGAAAAGAATGGTTTTTTGACCATGGATTACGAAAAGCTGTTCTCCATGGTGGAGGCGGGTATGCCCTGGTCGGAGCACATTGATTTGACTGGGTACCTGTCTGAAAAGGACTACTATTTCACCGACACCCACTGGAGGCAGGAAAATCTTTTCCCCGCGGCGGGTGCGATCTGTGAAGCGATGGGTGTAACTCCGCCCAAGGCAGAGGACTTCACTAAGACAAAAGTTGAAAAGCCTTTCTACGGCGTCTATTACGGACAGGCTGCGCTGCCCATGGCATCGGAAGACCTGTTCGTCATGGAAAGCGAGCTTTTGAAGGACTGCACGGTGTACAGCTACGACATGAAGGCGGACACCGCCATTTATAACATGGACAAGCTCACAAGCCGTGATCTCTACGATGTGTTCCTCTCCGGTCCTCAGTCCTTGTTGGAGATTACAAACCCCAACGCAAAAACGGACAAGGAACTGATCGTGTTCCGGGACTCTTTCGGCAGTTCCTTAGTGCCTCTTTTGGTGCAGGACTACGCCAAGGTGACGGTGGTGGATATCCGCTATCTGCCCTCGGCGGCTGTGAGCCAGGCAGTAGAATTTACCGGACAGGATGTGCTGTTTGCTTACAGTACTTTGATTTTGAACACCGGCTCCGCCCTTAAGTAAAAAGAAAGAAGCTTCGGTGACCCACCGAAGCTTCTTTTTTAGTTAATTGTAATGTTTTGAATCCATGTGCCCCGCTTGATGAGCCACCAGCCGAACAGACACTTGGGGATATCGATGCTGTGGCAGATGGAGAAGATCACCAAAATGGGGAGAGCGGTAAAGCGGCTGAGCACAAAGGCAATGGGG
>JAZRZT010000134.1:0-6916 GCA_045601475.1 Faecousia sp. | reverse complement strand
GCCTTCAAAGCCGGCGCAGTCCACGCCGTTGTGGTCCAAAATGGCCTTCATGCCGGCGGCGTATTCGTCTTCGGTTTTCTTAAGATCTGTGACCATGCGGAAAAGGGCGGTGGTGCGGTTGTCTTTGTCCAGACAGCCGATAACCACGTTGGTATTTCCGATATCGATGGCAAGCAGCATAGATAGATTATCCTTTCGTTCCGATGCGGATCAGACGGGTAATTGCGGGGGAGAGCACCACATTGATGCCCAGCTCCACGAAAATGTTCACGCCCACCATGGTGGTGATTAAGTAGACAAAGAAGTTTCCACCGGCAGCGCCTGCCACCAAGCCGTCAAAGAAGAAGACATAGCAGCCTGCCAGGAAAAGGCCGGTGTTGACTAAGGGGCAAAGAATCGCCGCTGTCAGCACTGCGACGAATTTGTTCCGGCGGCTAATGAAGCGGTACGCAAGACCTGCCACTAAGCCACTCATAGTGCCTTTTACCAGCACCGTAACAATTGTACCCACAAAATTGATGCCGTAGAAGAAAGAGGGGGGCGAGATCAGCAGAATTGCTGCGCCGGACACCAGGCCTAAAATCGCGCCTGCCTGCCAGCCGTAAATCGCCGCGCCTACCACCACGGGTACCAGCACGGGGTTAATGGAGGTTCCGCCGATGGTAATGCCGCCGAAGATATACTGCAGCACAACCACGATGGCACAGAACACACCGATGCCTACCATCTGTTTGACCTTGTTATTCATTTTTATTCCTCCTGCTGTCACTCCGGGCTTCCCGGATGCAACGCAAATTTTTTCGGTGCTGCGCACCGCTTTTATTATAATGAAAAAATTTTTACTTGCAAGGGTATTTTAAATATTTTCGTCAATGCACGCCTGTACCCGCTCTTTCACCAGGTCTGCCAGCTGGGCGGGCTTCAAGTCTTTGTATTCGGCGTAGGGAATAGGGGAAAGATAATGCAGCTGCACCGTGACGGGCTTGCTGCCCTTCTGATCCAAAACCTTGAAGCTGTCAATGAGGGCGAAGGGGACGACCGGGCACTTGGCCTTGGTGGCGCAGCGGAAGCTGCCGCCGTGGAAGTCGTTCATCTCGTTGCCCTTTTTGCTCCGGGTGCCCTCGGGGAACAGCAGGTAACTTCTGCCGTTTTTCACTTCCTGGGTCACCGCCTGGATCACCTGCAGGGACTGGCGCACATCTTCTCTGTCCATGGAGTAGGAGCGGGTCACCTCCATGATCTCCTTGAGAATGGGAATACCGGTGAGTTCCTTTTTGTACACCGCGCCCAAAGGCTGGGGGCAGGTACTGCCGATGGCCATGATGTCAAACAGACCCTGGTGGTTGCCGTAGAGCATAAAGCCGCCCTCTTGGGGAATGTTTTCAAGACCGGTCACCTGCAGGTCCACATTGCCGGCCTTCACGCAAAGCTCCAGCGTTCTTTTCACATGATTCCAGGTTTCGATCTCCGGATAGCGGGCAGGATCCTTGGCGTATTTACGCAGCTTGGCGCACACACCGGGGAGTTTCGTGATGTTTTTTCCCAGCATTAAAACAAATCGGTTCATAGGGACTACCTCCTGTAGCGTTTTTCTTATTATATGCCCTTTTTTGTTTCGCCGCAACCCTTGACTTTGGGGGCAAAACATGGTACTTTTATAGATGTGATTTTTTACAAAAAAGTTTCCAAAAACCACAAAAACAACAAAAAAACAGGAGGCAAAATCACATGAAAAAGATCCTCGCACTGGTCCTGGCTCTTGTAATGGTTTTCGGCCTGGTCGCTTGCGGCGGCGAGACCGGCAACAACGAGGGCACCAATAATGCTGACTTCAAGGTCGGCGCTATCTACATCAACTCCAAGTCCGACACCGCCGGCTACACCTTCGCACACCATAACGGTATCACCACCGCTATGAAGGAGCTGGGCATGGATGTGGACAAGCAGCTGGTCATCGTGGACAATGTTCTGGAAGACGATCAGCAGGTGAAGGATGCCATCGACACCCTGGTGGGCGAAGGTGCTGACATCATCTTCGGCATCTCCTTTGGCTACCTGTACGCCATGGAAGAGAAGGCCGCCGAGTACACCGACGTCATCTTCTCCCACGGCACCGGCTACCTGGCCAACGACACCAACTTCAACAACTACTTTGGCCGTATCTACCAGGCTCGTTACCTGGCAGGTCTGGCTGCAGGTCTGAAGTCTCTGGAGCTGGGCAACGACAACGTTGGTTACGTTGCTGCCCACACCACCGACTACGCTGAGACCGCTTCCGGCATCAACGGCTTTGCTCTGGGTGTCCAGGCTGCCAACCCCAATGCCAAGGTCTACGTCAAGAACCTGAACAACTGGGCCGACGAGGCCAACGAGAAGGCTTATGCTGAGGAACTGATCAAGTCCTTCGGCTGTGGCGTGATCTCCCAGCACTGTGACTCCGCTCAGCCCCAGAAGGCCGCGCAGTCTCTGAACGCTTTCGGCTGCGGCTACAACTCCGACATGACCGCTGACGCTCCCGAGGCGCACCTGACCGCTGCGATCTGGAACTGGAATGTGTACTATGCCACCGCTATCAAGGCTGCTCAGGCCTGCGAGGGCGATGCTTCCAAGTTCGTGGAGAAGATGGGCGGCAATGCATACTACGGCGGCCTGGCCGAAGGCTTCGTGGATGTTTCTCCCCTGACTGCCAACTGCGCTAAGGGCACCGAAGAGGCTATCAAGACCGTGAAGGAAATGATGATCAAGGGCGAGTGGGATGTCTTCACCGGCGTGAAGCTGACCGTTAAGGTGGCCGAGGACGGCACCGTGACCGTGGAGAAGGCTGATGCCGCTCTGGAGTCCAACGGCCTGCAGTATGCTGACGGCAACTTCAAGACTCCTATGGAGAACACTGAGGTTGTTGCCGCCGGCGGCGCTTCCCTGGATGACGGCGTTCTGAAGGGCAGCATGAACTACCTGGTCAAGGGCGTCGAGGAAGTGTAATCCTATAATCCCTGAAACCCAACCGGGTCGGCCCAAACCGGCCGACCCGGTTATTGTATATAAAGGCAGAAGGCAGTACATGCAGTGCGCTGCCTTGTGCTTTTATAAATAGAGAGGAGGAAAACTCCATGGCAGAAAATTACGCCATTGAGATGCGTGGCATCACCAAGACCTTCGGCAGCGTGGTGGCCAACAACGGCATCCATTTAAATGTGCGCTCCGGCGAGATCCTGGCCCTTTTGGGCGAGAACGGCTCCGGCAAGACCACCCTGATGAATATGCTCTCCGGCATCTATCAGCCGGACAGCGGCAGCATTTTGGTAAACGGCAAGGAAGTGACCATTCACTCTCCCGAGGACTCTAAGCGCCTGGGCATCGGTATGGTCCATCAGCACTTTAAGCTGGTGGATGTGTTCTCCGCCGCCGATAACATCTGGATGGGTATGGAGAAGGCGGGCGTTGCCCTTCGGAAGGACCGCTTCGCCAAGGTAGAGGAAATCGCCAAGAAATTTGGCTTTGAACTGAACCCCAGAAAAAAGGTCTACGATATGGCCGTGTCTGAAAAGCAGACTTTAGAGATCATTAAGGTGCTCTACTACGGCGCCAAGATCATTATTTTGGACGAGCCTACCGCCGTTCTGACGGTACAGGAGATCCAGAAGCTCTTTGCTATCCTTAGGAAAATGAAAGAGGACGGCCATGCCATTATCATCATCACCCATAAATTAAATGAGGTGAAGGAGATCTCCGACCGGGTGGCTATTTTGCGCAAGGGCGAGTATATCACCACCGTAAACACCTGCGACACCACCGAGCAGGAGCTGACGGAAATGATGGTGGGCCGGAAGATCGATCTGAACATCGACCGTCCCGTGATCGAAAAGACCAAGCCTTTGCTGGAGGTCCGGGATCTGACCATCAACAATGACGAAGGCGCGGTTGCCATTGACGGCGTGAACTTCTATATCCGCGGCGGCGAGATCTTGGGCGTTGCGGGCATTGCCGGCTGTGGCCAGAAGGAACTGTGCGAAGCTATCGCCGGCCTGCGGCCCATTCAAAAGGGTCAGATGATCCACAAGGGCGACAATATCGTGGGTCTTTCTCCCAAGCAGATCCTGGAAAAGGGCATCTCCATGTCCTTCATTCCTGAGGACCGCTTGGGCATGGGCCTTGCGCCTTCTCTGTCTATTACGGACAACATGATCCTCAAGAACTATGCCGACACCAAGGGACCCTTTGTTAACCGCAAGCTGGGCCGGGCGGCGGCAGAAGAAGTGATCGAAAACCTGCAGGTGGTGACCCCCTCCACCGAGACCCCTGTGCGCCGTCTTTCCGGCGGCAATGTGCAGAAGGTGCTCTTAGGCCGCGAGATCAAGGCCGGACCCAATGTGCTGGTCACCGCATACCCCGTCCGCGGTCTGGACATCAACTCCTCTTACACCATTTACAATATCCTCAACCAGCAGAAGAGAGACGGTGTCGGTATTCTGTTTGTAGGCGAAGATCTGGATGTGATGATGGCCCTGTGTGACAAGATCATGGTACTGTGCCATGGTAAAATTATGGGCGTCGTCCATGCCCACAAGACCACCAAGGAAGAGTTGGGCCTCATGATGACCGGCGCTTTGGACCTCACAGACAAGTACGAGGACAAGCCCGCCGGTATTGCTAAGGACTCTCTGTTCCCCGAGTCGGAAAAGGAGGCGTAACATGGGCTTTCATATTGTAAAGCGGGAAAACTGCCCCCTTTGGAAAAAGGCTGTCTTTTATGTAGGCGCCATTTTGATCGCCCTACTGCTTGGCGGCGTGATCCTCTTAGCGATTGGCGTTGATCCCATCGCCTACTACACCCGGATGTTCACCATGGGCACCGTGGGCAACAAGATCGCGTATAAGACCTTTATCAACTACTTCATTCGCTTTGTGCCTTTGGCCCTGACGGCGCTGGGCCTGAGCCTTGCCTTTAAGATGCGCTTTTGGAACATCGGCGGTGAAGGCCAGTTTATCGTGGGCGCCTTGGCCGCCTCCGCTGTGGCCCTGCTTTTGGGCGCAAAGCTGCCCTCTTTGGTGGTTTTGGTGCTGATGTGTCTGGCTGCTATGGTCACTGCCGGCCTGTACGGCTTGCTGGTGGCGGCGCTGAAGGTGAAATTCGGCACCAACGAGACCTTGCTTACCCTGATGCTCAACTATGTGGCCCTGTACGGTCTGAACTACCTTATGGGCACCAAGGCCGGCTGGAATTTCTTCCTGAAGGCCGAGGACCTGCGCCCCGTGCCCGAGAAGTTCCCGGAGAGCGCCATGTTCCCCACTTTTAAGATGGGCGGAAAATTTGAGCTGAATCTGTGCGTGATACTGGTGTTTGTCATCGCCGTTCTTATTTATGTGTATCTCAAGCACACCAAGCAGGGCTATGAGATCAATGTGGTGGGCGACAGCCCCGGCTCTGCCCGGTACGCCGGCATGAAGGTGAACCGCATCGTCCTGCGCACCGTGTTCCTGTCCGCTTGCCTCATCGGCCTGGCCGCTGCCTTCAAAATGGGCACCGTGGGCACGCTTTCCACCACCATTACCGGTGATGTGGGTTGGACCGGCATCATCGTTGCCTGGCTTGCCCAGTTGAACACCTGGGCGATTTTGCTGGTTTCCGGGCTGATTAGCCTCCTGCACCACGGCTCTGTGATCGCCGCCGCCACCTTCAAGCAGGTGGATTCCAGCTTCGCAAATATGCTCCAGGGCTTCATCCTGTTTTTGGTGCTGGCCGCTGACTTCATGATCCGATTCCGCATCGTGCGTACCAAGAAGGAGGGCTAATATGGATAAATTAGGTGTCATTACTTCCTTCCTGTTCGCCATTGTGGTGTACAACATCCCCCTGCTTTACGGCACCGTGGGTGAGATCGTTGTGGAAAAAGCCGGCAGTCTGAACTTGGGCGTGGAGGGTATTATGGCCGTGGGCGCCATCTTCGGCTATATGATCGGCTGTTTTACCAATTCCATTGTTGTGGGTATTTTGGCAGGCTTTTTGGTGGGCGCTTTGTGCGGACTGCTCTTTGCGTTCCTCACGGTCTCCCTGCAGGCCAACCAAAACATCACCGGTCTGACCCTGACCACCTTCGGTTTGGGTATCTACTTCTTCGTGGGTAACCTGCTGAAAGCCACCAAGTGGCCGGAGATGGGCGATTACAGCGGTATCGTCAAGGGCTTCGCGCCCACCCAGATCCCTCTGCTTTCCAAGATCCCCGTGATCGGCGAGGGCCTGTTCAGCCATAACATTATGGTGTATCTGGGCATTGTGATCGCGGTAGCCATGTGGTTCTATTTAAACCGCACCACCATGGGCTTAAAATTGCGCTCCGTGGGTGAAAATCCCGGCGCTGCTGATGCCGTGGGCATTAATGTAAAGCTTGTGAAGTATCTGCACATCTGCCTGGGCTGCGGCATCATGGGCGTGGGCGGCTACTACATGGCTCTGAACATGGGCGGCTCTTTCAGCTCCATCTGCTGGGTCAACGGCTACGGCTGGATCGCAGTTGCTCTCGTTATCTTCGCCAACTGGAATACCGCTTTGGCAATCTTGGGCACCTTTGTGTTTGGCTTCTTCAGCACCTTGAAGGTCTCCGGCAGCACCCTGGCCATTGCGTTCCCCGGCGCTTTGGGCTGGCTGGGCAACATCCCCTCCGAGGTGTTTGACGCCCTGCCCTTCCTGGTGACCGCCATCGTGCTGGTGGTTTCTTCCATCACCAAGAAGAAAAACAGCGGCCTGCCCGCTGCTCTGGGTCTTAACTACTTCCGCGAAGAACGGTAAACGCAAATCCTCCCCTGTGTAAGGGGAGGATTTTTTCGTCAATATTTTCCTCTTTCCAATGCTTTGCATCCGTGGTATACTCATTATATATATTGTATGTTTTAGGAGGGATCCTATGATCATATCCGG
>JAZRZT010000133.1:0-2694 GCA_045601475.1 Faecousia sp. | reverse complement strand
TTGTAACCGCGCACAGGTGGTCACCTTCCTGTGGCGCGCCATGGGCAGCCCCGAGTCCGAAACGGAGGTAACCTTCACCGACGTGCAGGCCGGTCAGTTCTATACCACTGCCGTGGCATGGGCTGTGGAAAATGGCATCACCAATGGCATCTCCGCCACCGCCTTCGGCGTGGACGGCATCTGCAACCGTGCACAGGTTGTCACCTTCCTGTACCGTACCTACGTTAAGTAATCCTTCCCCGCAAGGGCGGCCCGAAAGGGCAATGTCATTAAGTTAATGTAGCACCAATCCCCCTATGCTGCGCAATGCAGCATGGGGGGATTTTTCTTAGCATATACAAAAAAACACTTGACAAAATGGAAAAAATCGGACAAGCCGCCTTGAAAGCATTTTTTAGGAGGCACACCGATGAAAAATTATCCTGAATACATCCAAAACACCCTACACGCAATAATCCGCAATATGGCAAAGCACCCGGAAGATTTTTGTCGCTGTCCGGGGAAAGATTTTACCCGAAACAGAAAACTGACGTTTGATAAAGTGGTGTCACTGCTGGTCCAAATGGGGGCTCATGCCCTGCGCGACGAGATGCTGGATTGCTTCGGCTCCGATCATACTCCCGCATCGGTATCAGCCCTTGTTCAGCAGAGAAGCAAGATCCGTCCAAAAGCACTGGAGTTCCTGTTCCACAAATTTACGGATTCCTGCGAAATCCCAAGATTATTCAAAGGCTATCGTCTCCTCGCTGTGGACGGCTCTGACCTCCAGTACACTGCTGATCCCAATGATCCGTTGTCTTATTTTTCCGGCGTAAATGGTCAGAAGCATTACAGCATGCTGCACTTGAACGCACTGTATGACCTCAATTCCCATTTGTATCTGGATGCCTTCATTCAGAAACGCAGAGAAGCAAACGAAAATGCCGCCCTCGTCCACATGACGGATCATTCCAGAATCACCGGCCCGGTCATCCTTATTGCTGACAGGGGTTATGAGGCTTACAACACACTCGAACACATCTCCCGCAAAGGCTGGAAGTATCTGATTCGCTTAAGAGATTCCCACAGCATCCTCTCCGGACTTGCTTTGCCGGAGGGGAACTTCGACATGGATGTGCGGCTTCAGCTGACCAGAAAGCAGACCAACGAGGTCAAGAGATTGAAAAAAGAGCATCCGGGGACCTATCGTTTCCTGCCGTCAAGTACGGTCTTTGACTATCTCCCTCTGGGAAGCGACGGTTTCTATCCCTTCTCTTTCCGCATCGTCCGCTTCAAACTCTCTGACAACACGACTGAAACTTTGATCACGAATCTGGATCGCATGATCTTTTCTGCCGAAGAATTAAAGCATTTATACCATCTGCGTTGGGGCATTGAAACTTCTTTCCGCCATTTGAAGTACACCATTGGGCTAAGCCTGTTTCAAAGCAAAAAGGTGGAGCACATCATCCAGGAGATCTTTGCCAGACTCACCATGTACAACTTCTGTGAATTGATTACCTCGCACGTAGTCATTCATAATAAACGCAGAAAGTATGTTTACCAGACAAACTTTACCGCAGCTGTACATATATGCAGACAATTCCTCCGGGGTTTTGTAGCTCCACCCAGGGTTGAAGCACTGATTGAACAATATGTCGTGCCAGTTCGTCCTGGCCGATCCATACCACGCAAAGCAAAAAACGTCAAGTTCAATGGCTTCCTTTACAGGATAGCATAACTTCTTCATTTTGAATAGCTTTTTGAAGCGGATTTCATGATCCGCTTACTTGTCATGCCCTTTGATAAAAATGAGAGCACCCATCGCTGGATGCTCTCTTGGTTATGATGTTAACTTAATGACATTGTCCTTTCGGACCGCCCTTGCCGGGGATTGGGGAATTATCTGTTGCGGTAGAGGAAGGTGACCATCTCGCAGCGCTCACAGGTCTTGTAGATACCAAAGGTACCGTCGTCCAGACCATTGGTGATGCCCTTGGAGGCGGCCCACAGGACAGCCTGGGTGTAGTAGCGGTTGTCCTTCACGTCGGAGAAGGTGATCTCAGCATCACCGACGGGATCGGGCTCGCCCTCGGCACGCCACAGCATGGTGACGACCTCGGCACGGGTGGCGGTGGCCTCGGGATCGAAGATGTCAGCGGACTTGCCGGTGGTGATGCCCTCAGAAACGGCCCACAGAACGGCGGTGTAGAAGTAGTCGGACTCCTCCACATCGGTGAAGGGATTCTCGACATTGACGATCTTCGCACCGGCGGCACGCCACAGCATGGTGACGGGCTCAGCACGCTTCACATTCCGGTAGGGCAGGAAGGTGCCGTCGCCGATACCGTTGACGATGCCCATGTCGACGGCCCAGTTGACGGCCTCGGCGAAGTAATCGTCGGCATCCACGTCGGTGAAGCCATTCATCAGCTTGATGCGGCCCTCGCCGTAGACAGAGCCGTAGGGGCTGTTCTCGGCGGTGACGGTGGGCAGGCCGGTGGCCTCGTCCACGGGGAAGGACTGGACATAGTTGGCCAGAACCATGTAGTCTTCCATGACGTAGTCCAGCACGTTGACAGCGCCGTCGAACATGGCGAAGCCGTCGCCCAGGTCACGCAGGGTATAGTTGTAGCCGGCCAGGTTGTACTTAGCGTTCAGATCCAGGAAGTCGGAGGCCAAGCGGTCTTAGGAAGACAAATCCTTGATGCAACT
>JAZRZT010000132.1:0-6214 GCA_045601475.1 Faecousia sp. | reverse complement strand
CAACCGCGGTATGCTCATGCCCGGTTACTTTGCGGATGTGAATGTGTTTGCCCTGGACGATCTGAAGATCAACGCCACCTTCGCAAACCCCCGCCAGTACTGTACCGGCATGGACTATGTGATCGTCAACGGCACACCGGTCATTGCCAAGGGCGAGCATACCAAGACCCGTCCCGGCCGTGTCCTGCGCCATAAATAATAAAGGGGAGTACCTGTGAAATATTTAGCGGAGCAGATGTATCTGAACTTAAAATGCAAGCCCTTTACATTGATCTTGGGCAGCAGCGGGGTGGACATGACCGTTCTGCCCCGGGCTCTGGCGGAAAGCCACGGCGCCACGGCGGGAAATGGCCGTTACCTGCAGCTGCGGGTGCGCCCGGACTGGATGGACAGCTCTGATCTGATCGGCTGGCTGAATTTGGAGGGGACCTTCATTCCCGGCGCTGTGGTGGACTTCTTTAAAGCCGCCCATGACGACCCCGAAAGTAATTAGTTTCTCTGCCTGGATCAGATCATTCTCTCCCGGGCGGAGTATTACCTGCGGGATCTTTTGACCGCGGTAGAGCTGCGGGGAGAAGCGGATTGTAAGCCCTATGTGCCCAAGGCTTACTTTGGCCGTGACGAAGCCGCCATGGCGAAATACGGTGTGATCCCGCCCCTTAAAAACCTGTTTATCGTGGGCACGGTGAATCTGGATGAGACCAGCCTGCCTCTTAATCAGCGGTTTTTGGACCGGGTACATACCATGACGGTGACCAATACCCCGGAAAATATCAAAATCCCCCAAGGAGACCTTTCTACTCTCTATTACCGCCTGGATCAGTGGCATGACGAGGCGGTGCTGGACGGCTATATTGCGGAGTTTGAAAAGGTGAATAAGATCCTTATGCAGGCTACCGCATACCTGGGCTTTCAGATCCGCAATCAGGGGATCCTGTATTTGCTTCATAACCGGGCGGTGGGCCTATTGCCGGAAAAGGCGGCCATGGACCATGTGCTGAGCCAAAAAGTGCTGCCCCGGATCCAGGGCGCTGCAAAACTGGTAGGACCTATGCTGGCGGCGTTTTTAAACTACTGCCGGGAAAACGGTTATGAGGAAACCGGAGATAAAGCGGAAAAGATGCTGCGCTGCTGTGAAGAAAAGGGATACTGCTCCTGCTGGGAAATCCAGTGATCCGTTGCAAATTTTTACACAACAAAATATAATTTTCCAAGAATGTCCCTGTAAAAGGAGAGGAAACGATGTATAAGATTCATAAGATCACATCCAACACCGTGGTGGACTTCGCCGCGGAGGAACTGAAAAAGTATCTGCGTATGATGATGCCCCGCTGCGGCGAGGTCACCATCGATTATGCCCCCGAGGCGGCCGATGGTTTCCGCTTGGGTCTCATGGCGGACTTCGGCCTGGATACTTCCGAGGCGGCCGATATCGTTCTGGACGATATCGTACATATTGACACCCAGAATAAGGGCGGCATCATTGCCGGTAGCAACCCCCGCTCTGTTTTGCTGGCGGTGTACAAGTATCTGACCCTGAACGGCTGCCGCTGGCTGTTCCCCGGCGTGGACGGCGAGTTTATCCCCATCCGCGATGTGGAGGCCACTAAGTACCACAAAATGGCCGACTGCCGTTACCGCGGTCAGTGCAACGAGGGCGCTGAGAGCCAACAGTGTATGCTGGAAACCATCGACTTCTCTCCCAAGATCGGTCTGAATGCCTACATGATCGAGTTTGATATCCCCAAGATCTACTACGATTGGTACTACAACCATTTCTATAACGATGAAAACCGGGAGCCCGAGCCTGTGAATGCCGACACTGTTTTGCAGTGGAAGCGGGTTTGCGAGGTGGAGATGGCAAAGCGCGGTCTGCAGTTCCATGACATGGGACACGGCTGGAATGCCGAGGCCTTCGGCGTCAGCTCTATCGGCGGCTGGAACAAGGATGACCAGAATCCCATCCCCGAGGAAACAAGACAGTACCTGGCAGAAATGAACGGTGTCCGGGGGCTGAACAACGGCATCGCCCTGAATACCAACTTCTGCATGTCCAACCCCGAAGCCCGGAAGATCTTTACCAAGACCGTCTGCGATTACGCCCAGCTGAACACCAATGTGGATTACCTCCATGTGTGGCTGGCAGACGGCTCCAAGAACAGCTGCGAGTGCCAGGTGTGCCGTACTAAGATCCCCTCTGACTGGTATGTGATGGCCCTCAACGAGATCGACGAGGAGCTGACTGCCCGGGGTCTGGATACCAGGATCGTGTTCTGCGCCTATTCGGACACCACACATGCGCCGACTACCGAAAAAATCAAGAATCCTGCGCGTTTCTCTTTGATGTTGGGCGCTATCTCCCGCAGCTATACTTACTCCGTGGAAAAAGATCCCAAGGTGGAGCGAATCACGCCCTTTGAACTGAATAAGTCCGGTCGTCTGGATACCATGGAAGAGTATATCTACCACAGCAACCAGTGGAGAAAGTTCGCGCCATGCAACTCCTTTGCTTATGAATACCACTTCTGGAAGCACCAGTTCTACGCCCCCGGCGTATTCAGCTTTGCCAAGAGACTCCAGGAGGATGTGCTGTCCTACCGGGACAACGGCTTTAACGGCATGATCCAGGACGGCTCTCAAAGAGCCTTCTTCCCCAATGGCTTTAACTACTATGTCTATGCCAATGTGCTCTTTGACAATGATGCTGATTTTGAGGAACTGAAGAAGGACTACTTCTCCCATGCCTACGGCGACCAGTGGGAGACTGTGGTGGAATACTTGGAGACCATCGACCGTCTGATGCCCCAGTCTTACTTAGAGTGCCGCCATACCGCCCCCGTGCCTCCCAATTTCTTTAAGCCGGAGATGGAAAAGGGTCTGCTGTCCGTGCAGGAGGTCTGCGATAAGTACGACGAGATCTTCAAGGCGCACCGGAATATGCCCTACCGGGTGCAGACGGTTTCCATGCGTTTGCTCACCGAGCATACCCATTTCTGCCGAGGCTTTGCCGGGGCGATGGCCAAGAAGTGCCTGGGCAAGGACGCGGAGGCCAAGGAAGCCGCCAAGGCGTTCCTCACCGAGTTCGGTAAGCACGAGCTGGCCATAGAACGCTACTACGATCATATGATGGCAAAGCATTCTATCCTGGCCATCTTCTACACCAAGAGCCAATTCGATCAGTAAAAAAGTATAACGACCCCACCTTTAGGGTGGGGTCGTTTTCGTGTATGGCAATATGCACAAGAAAGGGAATGGAAACAGGCGCGTATTTGACTTAAATACAGATGTTCGCCACAGACGGATATTTTTGTTGACTTTGGTGCGTTGAAATGGTATAGTAGCAACATCGATTATCCTCGTTTTTCGGGGAAAAAGGAGAGTAAGAATATGAAAAAGTTGATTGCGATTGTATTGGCAGTGATGCTGCTGGTGGGTATGACCGCCTGCGGCGCAGCCCAGGGAGGCAGCGCCGGTAACGCTGACGGCAAGTTTACCATCGGTATCTGCCAGTTTATGCCCCACCCCGCTTTGGATAAGGCTACCGAGGGCTTTAAGGCCGCTGTGGTTGCCGGTCTGGGCGAAGCAAATGTGACCTTTGAAGAGCAGAACGCTGCCGGTGAAGCTTCCAACTGCTCCACCATCGTCAACGGCCTGGTGGCTTCCAATGTGGATCTGATCATGGCTAACGCCACTCCCGCTGTGGCCGCTGCTTATAACGCCACTGAGACTATCCCCATTCTGGGCACTTCCGTTACCGAGTACGGCGTGGCCCTGGGTATCAACAATTTCTCCGGCACCGTGGGCGGCAATGTTTCCGGTACTTCCGACCTGGCAGACCTGGCGCTGCAGGCTGACATGGTTACCCAGTGGGTGCCCGATGCCAAGAATGTAGGCCTTTTGTACTGCTCTGCCGAGGCAAACTCCAAGTACCAGGTAAACGAAGTGCAGAATGCACTGGAAGCCAAGGGCCTGACCTGCAAGCAGTTTGCCTTCGCCGACACCAGCGATCTGATGGCTGTCACCCAGGAAGCCGCTGACTTCTCTGATGTGATCTATGTTCCCACCGATAACACCGTTGCCAACAACGCCAGCGCCATCGACAGCGTCTGCCGTCCCGCAGGCGTGCCCATTATCGCAGGCGAAGCCGGTATCTGCGGCGGCTGCGGTATCGCCACCATGTCCATCGACTACTACGACCTGGGCTACAAGACCGGCGAAATGGCGGTGGAAATTCTGAAGAACGGCGCTGATATCGCCACCATGGCCATCGAGTACACCCCCGCTGACAAGGTCTCCTACCTGTACAACGAGGAGATCTGCAAGGAGCTGGGCATCACTCCCTTGGATGGCTACGACAAGCTCGCTTAAAAAACCTATGGGGCAAGATGGATTTCCACCTTGCCCCATTCGGTGTATCTCAATAACCTCTGGAGGAACGCATGGAACGACTGTTAAACTTCGGTAATTCCTTGCCCGGTGTGCTGTCTTTGGGCCTTATTTGGGGCATCATGGCCATCGGTCTTTACATTACCTACAAAATTTTGGAACTGTCCGATTTGACCGTGGACGGCTCTTTCTGCACCGGCGGCGCCGTGTGTATTGTGATGATGGCCATGGGCCAGCCTACCTGGCTTGCCATGATCTGCGCCTTTTTGGCAGGCATCGTGGCCGGTTCCATTACCGGCTTTTTGCACACATTGTGCAAGATTCCCGCGATTTTGGCCGGTATTTTGACCCAGCTGGGTCTTTGGACTATCAATATGATCATTATGGGTTTGAAGGAAGGCACTTTGGTGTCCACCCTGACGATCCCTTCCCGTACCAGCAAGCCTCTGGTTTCCGCAATGTTTTTGACCAAGGCTTTGGACGGCTCCAAGCCCTTCTACCTGTATCCGCCCCTGGTTTTGGTGGTGTTTACCGCGCTGATCATCGGTGCTTTGTACTGGTTCTTCGGCACAGAGCGGGGTGCTTCCATCCGCGCTACCGGCGCCAATGAGCACATGGCAAGAGCCCAGGGCATCAACACCAATGTGAACAAGATGATCGGCCTCATGCTGGCAAACGGCTTGGTGGCTCTGTCCGGCGCTCTGTTTGCCCAGTACAACGGCAACGCCGAGATCAACATGGGCCGCGGCGCCATCGTCATCGGCCTGGCTGCTATCATTATCGGCGATGTGCTCTTTGGCAAGCTGTTTAAGAACTTCGCCCTGAAACTGGCGGCTGTCAGCATCGGCGCTATCATTTACTATGTGGTCATCCAGGCTGTGCTGACCCTTCTCAAGGTGGATTCCCAGTACCTCAAACTTATGTCCGCCGCCATCGTGGCCATCTTCCTTACGGTGCCCAATATCAAAAAAGCGCCCAAGAAGAGAAAGGAGGTGACGGTATGCTCCAAATAATCGATATCCATAAGACCTTTAACGCCGGCACCATCAACGAAAAGCGGGCGCTCCAGGGCCTGAATCTGCACATCAAGCCCGGTGAATTTGTGACCGTCATCGGCGGCAACGGCGCGGGCAAGAGTACGCTGATGAATTCCGTGTCCGGCGCCTACGGCGTGGACGAGGGCAAGATCCTCATTGACGGCGTGGATGTGACCCACCTGCCGGAGTACAAGCGGGCCAATTTCATCGGCCGCGTGTTCCAGGATCCCATGATGGGCACCGCCGCTACCATGCAGATCGAGGAGAATATGGCCCTTGCCGCCCGCCGCGGCAAGATCCGCTCCCTGCTTCCCGGCATCACCAAGAAAGAGCGTGCTTACTACCGTGAGCAGCTGGCAACCTTGGACCTGGGCCTGGAGGATCGCATGACCGCCAAGGTGGGCCTTCTCTCCGGCGGCCAGCGCCAGGCGCTGACCCTTTTGATGGCGGTGCTGAAGAAGCCCAAGCTTCTGCTTTTGGACGAGCACACCGCCGCTCTGGATCCCAAGACCGCAGCCAAGGTGCTGGATGCCACCCAGAAGATCGTGGAGAAGAATAACCTTACCACCCTGATGATCACCCACAATATGAAAGACGCCATCACCTACGGCAACCGTCTGATCATGATGTCGGACGGCAAGATCGTGGTTGACGTTTCCGGCGAGGAGAAGAAAAACCTCACAGTCAAGCAACTGCTGGATATGTTCAGCGTAGCCAGCGGCACAGAGGAAGTCAACGACAAGCTCCTGCTTTCCTAAAACAAAAATCCCAGGTCCTAAGGACCTGGGATT
>JAZRZT010000131.1:0-3287 GCA_045601475.1 Faecousia sp. | reverse complement strand
GAGCCGTCAATGAGCATTTTGAATTTCTCAGGGCCGAATTCCCGGAGGTAATCATCAGGGTCCATATCGTTGGGAATTTGCAGCACCTTCACATGGATGCCCACCTTCTCCAGGATGGGGATGGCACGGCGGGTGGCCTTTTGGCCGGGGGCGTCGCCGTCGTAGAGCAGCACTACCTGCTCGGTGTAGCGCTTTAAAAGGTTTGCCTGCTCGTCGGTAAGGCTTGTACCCATGGAGGCCACGGCATTGTCAAAGCCGTACTGGTGCATGGTGACCACGTCCACATTGCCTTCCACCAAGATCATATAATCCTTCTTGGTCTTTTTGGATAGGTTCAAACCGAACAGATGCTTGCCCTTATTGAAGATGATCGTCTCGGTGGTATTGATATACTTGGGCAGAGAATTGTCCAGCACGCGGCCGCCGAAGCCGATCACATTTCCCCGCACATCGATGATGGGGAACATGAGCCGGTTGCGGAAACGGTCATAGACTCTGCCGTTCTTCTCTCCCACCAGGTTGGCATCGATCATTTCCTTGTCGGTGTAGCCTTTTTTCCGCATGGCGTCCACCAGGGCATTCCAGCTGTCCGGGGCGTAACCGATGCCGAATTTGGTGACGATGGATTTGCTCATGCCGCGCTTTTGCACATAGGCAAGGCACTCGGCGCCCTGGGGCAGGTAAAGCTGTTCATTATAGAACCGGGCCGCCTCCTTCATCAGCGCCCACAGACGCTCCTGGACACGGTAGCGGCTTTGGTACCTATCGTCCTCGGGGACTTCCATATTCACCCGCTTGGCAAGGTGGCGGACCGCATCGGGATAGCTTAAGCCCTCCACTTCCATAATGAAGTTGATTGCCCCACCGCCCTTATGGCAACCGAAGCAATAGTAGATGCCCTTTTCGGGGGCAACGGAGAAAGAGGCGGTCTTCTCTCCGTGGAACGGGCACAAGCCAAACATATTGCTGCCGGAGCGCTTCAGATGTACATACTGACCCACCACATCCTCAATGGGGTTGCGGGCCACCAGTTCGTCAATAAACGAAGGGGGAAATGCCATGGTTTGTGCCTCCTTTCAATAGGTTTTATCCCCGGACATGCCAGCCCGAGGGAATGAACAGTTCCGTGTACTTATCCACGGCGTATTTATCCGTCATGCCGGCAATGTAGTCGCAGACGGTGCGTTCCATACCGTCAAAGCTCAGCTGGGGAAGAAAATCCGCAGGCATAGCCTCAGGACGGCGAATATAGTAATCATACAGGCGGCAGAGCATATCCTTTGCCTTGCTCTCCTCGCCTTTGGCAATGGGGTTTCGGTAGACCTTTTCAAACATGAATGCACGCAGGTCTTTGTGTGCCTGTTCTACTACAGGGGACATCTGAATGGTGTCAGCCTCCCGGGAAGCCTCCACGATATCACAGACCAGGGTGTTGATCCGTTGGGAGTGGCTCTCACCCAAAACTCTTGTGACAGACCGGGGGATGTCATTCTCTGTAAGGATACCGGCTCGCATAGCGTCGTCAATGTCGTGATTGACATAGGCCACCTGATCGGATTTGCGGATGATCTGTCCTTCCAGGGTTTCGGGGATGCTCTCCCCGGTATGGCCGAGAATGGCCATGCGGACTTCATGGCTTAAATTCAGGCCGTTACCGCTATTTTCCAGCACATCCACCACACGCAGGCTCTGCTCGTTGTGGCGGAACGGTTTCCCAAGACAATCAGAAAGCGCGCCCTCACCGGCGTGGCCAAAGGGGGTATGACCCAAGTCATGGCCCATGGCACCGGCTTCCGCCAAATCCTCATTGAGATTCAGCGCGCGGGCAATGGTCCGGGCGATCCGGGCCACCTCCAGAGTGTGCGTCATGCGGGTGCGGTAATGGTCGCCTTCCGGCTGCAAAAACACCTGTGTCTTATGCATCAGGCGGCGAAATGCCTTACAGTGGACGATGCGGTCCGTATCCCGCTGGTAGCAGGTACGCACATCTCCCTCTTCCTCGTGCATGGGGCGCAGACGGCCACGGGAGCGGTCAGAAAAGGCCGCTTTGGGGCTAAGGCGCTCATGCTCCAACGCTTCCAGTTGTTTGCGAATTTCCATAAGGATTCCTCCTTAAACAGGGAATGCTCTGTATTCCTGTCCGATCTCCATGGCTTCCACCGTAC
The DNA here is from genome assembly GCA_045601475.1 of Faecousia sp. Classification (GTDB taxonomy): domain Bacteria; phylum Bacillota; class Clostridia; order Oscillospirales; family Oscillospiraceae; genus Faecousia. Next base: position 1,122 of record JAZRZT010000131.1, on the reverse strand, counting down.
CGGCGGTCATGTCGGTCAGCTTTTCCAAAAAGGCTTCCGTCCGGGGCTTGGCGACCAAGATCTCCAGTTCCACTTCCGCTCCAAATTGGGTATCCCGGATGACACCGCCGAAAGCTTCCACTTCCAGCTTCAGCCGCTCGTAATATGTATAGGGGCATGGCACATACAGCGCTGACCATACCCGCTTTATAGACTTTCCAGCCGCGTCAATGGCGATCTTGGCGCCCTTGGTATAAGCCCGGACCAATCCGCCGGCACCCAACAGAGTACCGCCGAAATACCGGGTCACCACGCAGACCACATTGAAAAGTTCCTCTTTTTGGAGCACCTGCATCATGGGATTGCCGGCGGTACCGCCGGGCTCACCGTCATCGGAAAAGCGCATAGCGCCATCCCGGATCACATAAGCCCAGCAGTTATGGGTGGCATCGTAGTGCTGCTTTTTCATCTCCTGGATCCGGGTGAGAGCCTCCTCTTCCGTTTCCACGAGCCACACCCTGCCGATAAAGCGGGACTTTTTTTCGATGAATTCGTCTTCGCCGTAGCCGCTGGGTACCAGGTATTCGTCCACGCTTAATGCTCCTTTGTTACATATTCTCTCAGTTTTCCGTATAGGATGGGGTCCAGGACCGTCTCCACCACGATACCTTCACCGGTATAATCCACGCTCAGCACCTGGGCGCCGCTGTGCAGTGTTTCCACCATGCCGCCCATGGAATAGGGCAACGTCACCGTGACATGGTGGCGGCTGTGGCCCAAGGCATCTTCGATTGCCTTCAGGAGGTTTTCCATGCCCGCGCCAGTGGCGGCGGACATCTTCACCACATCTTTGCCGATGGGAATATCCACAGGGCTCACAAGGTCGGCTTTGTTGTAGCACCGCAGCACCTTGGTCCCAGGCTTTGCCAGCTTGTTAATGAGGGTGTCCACCACGCGGATATGCTCCTCCCGGTTAGGATCGGCAGAGTCGATCACATGCAAAAGAAGGCCCGCATATTCCAGTTCTTCCAATGTCGCAGGGAAGGCATCCACCAGATGGTGGGGCAGTTTTGCAATAAAGCCGACAGTGTCAGAGAGAATCACATCCAAATTGTCGGACACATGAAGCTGACGGGAGGTGGT
>JAZRZT010000130.1:0-4033 GCA_045601475.1 Faecousia sp. | reverse complement strand
AACTCCTTGGCCCACAGAACGACATGGCTACGATCCGACTTCATATGTGGTCGGGACTTTTTTGCAGACTCGGAACTTGAGTAATGTAAACGCAAAACCGCTGTCCGGGGGGACAGCGGTTTTGTTACTGTTCTTTCTTCTCTGCCAGACGGCTGCGGCGACGGCGGGTACGGGGCGCGCGGGGTGCTTCCGGCTCGGCCTTTTCCGCGCGGCGGGCATAGGCAGCGGCCGCCTCAGAGGTGGCCTCGTAAGTCAAGCGGCTGACACGGACCGTGGTGTCCGGCTGGGAGGACAGGCGGACACGGATCAAAAACTTTCCGTGATCCGGGCAGGTAGCCAAATCCATATACCGGTGACCCGGTTGGGCAAACCAGCGGGAGCCCAACATCTGCCGTCCGCAGGTGGGACACTTATTCTCACAGCCCGCCATTGCAGAAAGCGCCGCCCGCTTATCCGGGTAATCATAGAACACCTGACGGCTGATACAGCCAGGCAGTTCCGCGCCGTGGAATCCGTTCACATGTTCCTTCAAGGCGGTGTCGTACTCGCTTGTACCTTTCTTCAGATCCAGTCTTGCGCAGATCAGCGCCGTATGATACGCATCGCCCAAAGCATCATGGGCGGGGCGGGTAGCCTCGATCTCAAACATCTCCATGGCTGTCTTTAACGCCTTTTGGGCGTTGGAGCCGTCGGTCTGTGCATTGAAAATCATCTGAGCATTATACCAGCGGCTGACCCAGCTGTCATCGATACCGTAGAGCTTCAAATTCTCCCGGAGCATGGTGATATCATCAAAGCCCCATGTAAGGAAGATCACATCCTCACCACACCAAGCGCGAAACTGCGCCATGGCATCGTTCATGGAAATGCCATCCTCGCGGAGTCTTGCCTCTTTGATGCCTGTGAGCTTGCTGACGCGGCGGTTTAACCGCCGGTAATATTTCGGTTTAATAAGGACCTGGAATTCATCGGCCACTTCCTGCACTTCCGTGACCCGCACAGCACCGATCTGGATGATCTCTCCCCGGATCTGCACAGGCAGCACTTTCTTGGCAGAGGGCGACCCCGGCCAAGGCTGATTCCATTCCATATCCAATACGATATAGTCCATATGGATTTAACCTCAATCTTGATTTCTCCGCCTATCATACCACATCCCCCGGCTGTCTGTAAACCATAAGTTGCGTATCTTTTTCTGGCATTATTTTTTATGTTTATTTTGGCTATTTATTTATTGCCAGTTTGTGGTAAGATAGGGCCAAAGAGATAGCAAGGAGGTATTCCTAATGAACAACCGTATTACCACCAAACGCATCGTGATGACGGCTCTGCTGGCGGCGCTGACTGTGGCAGGCTCGGCTATCCGGGTAACACTGCCTTTGAGCATTGCGGGCACCACCTCTTTCCACTTGGGAAACATTCTTTGTGCCCTGTCCGGCATCCTGCTTGGTCCCTGGTTTGGTGGCCTTGCAGCAGGCATGGGCTCTGCCATTTATGATCTCATGAATCCTCTGTATGCCCCCGAGTGCTGGATCACCTTTATTACCAAGGCCGCCTACGGCGTGGTGGTGGGCCTCATCGCGTGGAAAAACCGCAGACCCTGGCACGCCAGAGAATGCAAGACCTACATCCGCCTGTACATCGCAACCATCGTCGGCGCGCTTACTTACGCAGTACTGTATCTGAGCAAAGGTTTCTTCTACGACGGTCTTCTGCTTTCCGGTCTGACCGCCAACGCGGCACTCATCAATGTTGCCGCAAAGCTCCCTGCGACCGCCTTTAATGCAGTGGTTGCGATCATCGGTGCGCCCCTTCTTTCCATCGCCGTTTCCAAGGCTTTGGACGCTGCCCATCTGAGTCTGGATTAACCTATCTTTTCTTACCGCCGCTCTTTCCAAAGAGCGGCATTTTTTTACTTATATTTAATAAGGAAAATATCGTTGACAAAGGGGGTATTTTAGGGTATATCTATACTTGTCATAATCGACACATTTTTCAAAAAGGAACGGGGGAGGATAATGTCCAAAGAACTCATCAGACTCCAGAATCTTGTTATGGAGTTCGACGGGGAACGGATACTTGATGGTATCAACCTCTACTTTAACAATCAAGAATTTCTCACGTTGCTTGGCCCCTCCGGCTGCGGCAAAACCACTACCCTGCGGATCATCGGCGGTTTCTTGAACCCCACATCCGGAGATGTGTTTTTTGACGGCAAACGGATCAACGACGTGCCTGCTTATGAACGGCAGATCAACACGGTGTTTCAGCGCTATGCGCTGTTTCCCCATCTGAATGTATACGACAACATTGCCTTCGGTCTGAAGGTGGCCAAGCTGCCCAAGGCCGAGATCCAGGAGCGCGTACAGGAGATGCTGGGCATCGTGGGTCTGAAGGGTTACGAACACCGGCGCATCGACAGTCTTTCCGGCGGTCAGCAGCAGCGTGTTGCTATTGCCCGCGCCTTGGTGAATCGACCCAAGGTGCTGCTTTTGGATGAGCCTTTGGCAGCTTTGGATCTTCGTCTGCGCAAGGATATGCAGAACGAACTGAAGCGGATCCAGCAGGCTACCGGCATCACCTTCATCTATGTCACCCACGACCAGGAGGAAGCACTCTCCATGTCTGACACCGTGGTGGTCATGGACAAGGGCCGCATCCAGCAGATCGGCAAGCCCGAAGATATTTATAACGAGCCGAAGAACGCATTCGTTGCGGACTTTATCGGCGAAAGTAACATCCTTGACGGCGTAATGCTCGCTGACTATAAGGTCAAGTTCTTCGGCCGGACCTTTAAGTGTCTGGACGCAGGCTTTGCTCCTAATGAGCCGGTGGACGTTGTCATCCGTCCCGAGGATATCGACTTTGTGCCCCCGGAGGAGGGTCACCTCACCGGCACCGTCACTTCCGTGACCTTCAAGGGCCTTAACTACGATATCATCGTGGATTTCCGTGGCTTCAAGTGGCTGATCCAGACCACGGATCACCAGCCCGAAGGCGCCACGGTTGGCATTCGGCTGAACCCGGAAGATATCCACGTCATGCACAAGAGTGAATATTCCGGCATGTTCGGAGACTACAGCTCCTACTCCGCGGAGTACGACGAGCTGATGGAGGATGCCGACGATGAAGAAGAATAAGTCCCTCCTGCTCTCCGGACCTTATATCGCATGGATGGTGATCTTCACCCTGATTCCTCTGGGTGTGGTGCTGTACTACGCCATGACTGACGTGGAGACCGGCAAGTTCACTTTGGGGAACTTGAGCAACCTGCTCCTTTATATGCCCGCTTTGTGGCGGAGCATCCTCTACTCCTTTGTGTCCTCCCTCATCTGCCTTGTGATCGGCTACCCCGTGGCTTACTACATGGCCCATTGCAGTGCCACCGCCCAAAAGTTTCTGTACATGCTGGTGATGCTGCCCATGTGCATGAGCTTTTTGCTGCGGACGCTGGCCTGGGTAGGTCTTCTGCAGGACACCGGTATTATCAACAATTTCCTGGCAGGTCTGGGACTGCCCCGGCTGCCCCTGATCCGTACCCCCGGCGCGGTGATCCTGGGCATGGTATACAACTACCTGCCCTACATGATCCTGCCCCTGTACTCCATCATCGTAAAGATCGACCACCGGCTGATCGAGGCGGCAGAGGATTTGGGCTGCAACAGCGTAAAGGTATTCTCCAAGGTGATTTTACCCCTGTCCATGCCCGGAATCCTCTCCGGCATGACCATGGTGTTTGTCCCTGCGGTATCCACCTTCTATATCTCCAACAAGCTGGGCAGCACCGAGACGGTGCTCATCGGTGATATCATCGAGCGCCAGTTCAAGCAGGGCGACAATGCCAACATGGGCGCGGCCCTGAGCCTTCTTCTGATGCTTTTGGTGTTTGTCTGCACCGGTATCATCAACCGCTTCGGCGGGGATGAGGAAGGAGCGGTGATCGTATGAAAAAAGTCAACAGAGTGATCACCGTCCTCATTTTCATTTTCCTGTACGCCCCCATGTTGGTGCTGATGATCGCGTCCTTCAATGT
>JAZRZT010000129.1:0-4679 GCA_045601475.1 Faecousia sp. | reverse complement strand
AAAAAGTTCGGAAAACAAAAGAAAACAGTCAGTAATCGTAAGATTTACTGACTGTTTCTTGGCAGGGGCACAAGGACTTGAACCCTGAGCCTACGGTTTTGGAGACCGCCGCTCTACCAATTGAGCTATACCCCTATATATGAAAAGGAATGTACCTTGTTGTGGATGGTGGGCCTTCAGGGATTCGAACCCGGGACTATCCGGTTATGAGCCGGAGGCTCTAACCAACTGAGCTAAAGGCCCATAGATTTTCCGGTGCCTGGGCACCATCACGCACGCTATTATACCATCGGTTTTTCCTACTGTCAAGGTTTATTTTGGGAAAAGATGAAGCTTGACTTTGCGTGCTGTAAAGCGGGAAATTCCCATAAAATCCTCCTTGACGAAGATGATAGCTTATGATATATTTGACCTAAATAAGGGAGTAGCGAGCGTTTTTACGCAGGTAAGTCAACATCCTGGCCTGTTTTCGGTCTGGCTTGCCTCAAATCGCGAGACTTATGCCAAACTGTGCATTGCGATCGCTACCCGTATATCTGTTTATCGCCAAGCACGGTTTAAAACCGCGCTTGGTTTTTTTTGTTTATCACAGGACCTGGCGGAGCATAATGACAACAGGAGGAATACGGATGAAGAAAACTTACACAAAAACCACCGAGGAAGTGCTTCACGACCTTGGGGTAACCGCAGAGGGCCTTACCACTGCCCAGGCACAGGAGCGCCTGAACAAATACGGCCCCAACAAGCTGAAGGAGGCAGAGAAGCCCTCGTTGCTGCAACGCTTCTTGTCCCAGCTGAAAGACCCCATGCTGATCATTTTGATGATCGCAGCTCTGGTCTCCGCAGCTACCACCGTCATCACCTTCATGGGCGACAAGAACATGGGTCACCTCACCGAGGGCCTGGTGGAAGTGGGTATTATCGTAGTGGTCGTCCTGCTGAACGCCATCTTGGGCGTAATCCAGGAGAGTAAGGCAGAAGCCGCCATTGAAGCCTTGCAGACTATGACCGCCGCCACCTGTAAGGTGCTGCGTGACGGCAAGATGGTAGTCCTGCACTCTGACGAGCTGGTCCCTGGCGACGTGGTAATCCTGGAAGCCGGCGACGCCGTGCCCGCTGACGGCCGTATCATTGAGAATGCCTCCCTCAAGATCGAAGAAGCTGCTCTGACCGGCGAATCTGTGCCTGTCAACAAGCTGATCGATGCGCTGAACCTCACCGCCGGTCAGGAGGATGTACCTCTGGGTGACCGGAAAAATATGTGCTACATGGGCTCCACTGTGGTTTACGGCCGCGGCAAGGCTGTGATCACCGAGACCGGCATGGATACTGAGATGGGTAAGATCGCCGGCGCTCTGGCCGCTGCCGAAGAGGAAGAGACCCCTCTGCAGAAGCGCCTGGACCAGCTGGGTAAGACCCTGTCTTATATCGTGCTGGGCATCTGCGTGTTTATTTTTGCCTTTAATCTGCTGATGAAGGGTGATTTCTCCCTGACCGGCATCCTCAGCACCTTCATGGTTGCCGTTTCTCTGGCAGTTGCCGCGATACCCGAAGGCCTCGCTACTGTTGTTACGGTGGTGCTTTCCATCGGCGTTACCAAGATGTCCCAGCGCAATGCCGTGATTCGCCGTCTGACCGCTGTGGAGACTCTGGGCTGCACCCAGGTGATCTGCTCCGATAAGACCGGCACTCTGACCCAGAACAAGATGACCGTGGTGGAGTGCTACGGTGAGGAATCCCTTGTTGCCACGGCTATGGCTCTTTGCTCCGATGCCAACCTGAACGAAAACGACCAGGCCGAGGGCGAGCCCACCGAGTGTGCGTTGGTGAACTTTGCCTGCAAGATCGGCCTGAAGAAACAGGACCTGGAGGCCAAGACTCCCCGTGTGGATGAAGCCCCCTTCGACTCCGGCCGTAAGATGATGTCCACGGTCCATGATCTGGGCGGCAGCTTCGTGCAGTACACCAAGGGCGGCCCTGACGTGGTCCTGGCCCGTTGTGCCTATTATTACGAGGATGGCAAGGTCCTGCCGTTGACCGAGGAGAAGAAGGCTCAGATCATGGCCGCGAATAAGGCTATGGCCGATAAGGCACTGCGTGTTTTGGCTGCCGCCAAGCGTGACTGGGAGTCAAAGCCTGCAGACAACACCCCAGAATTTTTGGAGCAGGAGCTGGTATTCCTGGGCCTGACCGGCATGATCGACCCTGTCCGTCCCGAGGTCAAGGCCGCCATTGAAGAGTGCCGCGGTGCAGGCATCCGGGCTGTCATGATCACCGGCGACCATAAGGATACCGCCGTGGCCATTGCCAAGGAGCTGGGCATCATCGCCGATGCCTCCGAAGCCATCACCGGCGCGGAGCTGGATGCCATCTCCGACGAAGAACTGGGTGAAGCGGTTCTGAAGTACGGCGTGTACGCCCGGGTGCAGCCTGAGCATAAGACCCGCATCGTTACCGCCTGGAAGCGCAATGGCTATATCACTGCCATGACCGGCGACGGTGTGAACGACGCGCCCTCTATTAAGTCCGCCGATATCGGCGTGGGCATGGGTATCACCGGTACCGATGTGACCAAGAATGTGGCCGACATGGTCCTGGCTGACGACAACTTTGCAACCATCGTTGCCGCTGTTGGCGAAGGCCGCCGGATCTACGACAATATCCGCAAAGCCATCCAGTTCCTGCTGGCATCCAACATGTCTGAGGTTTTGGGCGTGTTTGGCGCAACTCTCTTGGGCTTCACACTGCTCAATCCCGTCCACCTGCTGTTTATCAACCTGGTCACCGACTGCTTCCCCGCACTGGCACTGGGTATGGAGGAGGCGGAGGCCGACACCATGCGCCGTGCTCCCAGAAATTCCAAAGACGGCATTTTTGCCGGCGGCTTGGGTTTTGACGTGGTCTACCAGGGTCTGCTTGTGACCCTGATCACGGTTTCCGCATATCTGATTGGTGCGGCTATGGAGTTCAAAGGCGCTGACTGGTTCAGCCTGCTCCGTCAGGCCGGCGAATCCGGCCACGGCATGACTATGGCGTTTTTGACCATGTCCATGTGTGAAATCTTCCACTCCTTCAATATGCGCTCCCAGCGTAAGAGCGTATTCTCCCTGAAGGGCCAGAACAAGGTCCTGTGGGCCGCCATGCTGGGCAGCCTCCTGCTGACCACCCTGGTTATTGAGGTGCCCTTCATTGCCAAGGCCTTTGGTTTTACCCCCATCGGCTGGGATGAGTACGGCATCGCTATGGCGCTTGCCATCCTGGTGATCCCTGTGGTGGAGCTTGTAAAGCTCATCCAGCGCGCGGTCGCCAAGCGCTAAAATGCAAAAATTACCCCCGCTGACTTTAGGCGGGGATTCATAAGACATTATTCGGTTTTGCCAGAGTCTTTTTCCCTGTAACTTCAGAAAATCCTCTTGAAATACACAAAGTATTTCTGCGAGAATTTTCCTTGTTCAAGGCGAAAATCCAACCGGCAAAACTGCAAAGCACTTCAAAGACAAAGATTTTTATCCCGAGACAAGAAAGACCGCTATGGCAAGGCTGACGCCTGCCATAGCGGTTTTATGCGGTATTGGGTAAAAAGATTGTTTTTGAAGCGGATACTGTCTTACGAAGCCCCGCCTTTGCAGCGGGGATAATTTTTATAGTTTCTTCACCGATTGCCGGATCATAGGGGTCGTCTTAATGAGATTCACAGGCTCATAGGGCTCTTTCATAATGATCTTGTAAAGAAGTCGCATGGCCTCCACGCCTAAGTGTTCTTTTGGGAAGGTCATAGTGCTTAGGGGAGGATCCATATACTCCGAGATAATCAGATCGTCAAGACTCATGATGGAAAGATCTTCCGGCAGCTTCAGCCCGTTTGCCTTGGCGCACCGTACGGCGCTGATGGCGAAAATATCGCCAGCGCACAGGAAGGCGGTGGGGAGCTGCCTGCCGGAGAAAAGCTGATTTAAAAGACCCGAGTTGTCCGCTTCCGTAAAGGGCAGCTTTGCAAGCCAGGAGGGGTTGCAAACAAGGCCCACATCCTGTAATGCGGCGGTGTAGCCGTTGAAAGTGCTCATATAATATTCTGCCGGTGTCTCGGGACCGATGAAGCCGATCTGCCGATGGCCCTGATCATAAAGATACCGGGTGGCCTGGTAGGCGGCATCATAATAATCCACTTCCACCAGGGGCAGAGTGCCGTCTTTGGGGATGTGGGCGTCCACGCAGACGAAGGGGATCTTCTCCTGCTGCAAAAGGGAAATGAGGGTGGAGTCAGCGATCTGGTTGAGGATCACACCGTCGCAGTCCTTGCTCCGCACGGAGTCAATGATCTGGTGACAGTCCATGTGATCGTCCACAAAGGTAAAGATAATGCTGTAGCCCAGAAACTTACTCTCGGTGAAAATGCCGGATAGGGTCTCCAAAGCAAACTGGTTAAACAGACTGTGGCCGTACTGACGCAGCACCACATGGATGGTATAGCTTTTGCCCAAATTTAGACGCCGGGTGTGAACGTTGGGGGTAAAGCCGGTGCTCTTAATGATCTTCTGCACCTTTTCCCGGGTGGCGTCACTGACGCCGCTTTTGTTGTTCAGGACGAAGGAAACGGCGGTGGTGGACACGCCGGCCATCCGGGCAATATCGCGAATGGTTAAATTAGCCATATGATCGCTCCTTGTTGTTTACTAAAA
>JAZRZT010000128.1:0-3368 GCA_045601475.1 Faecousia sp. | reverse complement strand
GTGAAGGTAGATCGGGATGTGCTCATCGGTTTCGGTGTGGGCGAGCGCCTGCTGCAAGCCTCCTTAGGCGGACGGCTGGTACACAAACAATCTCACACGCCCAAGACAGGCTGTGAGGGTTTTTATGTGGCAGATATGGATGCCAAGCAGCTGAAGCAATTGACCCTCGACTTGGAAGAGATTGACCCCATCGGCCGGCTCTTTGACATGGACGTTCTGGACACCGACGGCAGAAAAGTCAGCCGGGAAGAGCTGGGGTATCCCCGTAGAAAGTGTCTTTTGTGCGACCAGGATGCGGCGGTCTGCGGAAGCAGACGCACCCACTCCTGGGAGGAATTGCGACATCACGCAGGCTTTTTGCTGTATGTGGCGGCCAGAGAGTGGATGTGCGAGTATATCGCCACCTGGGCTTACTCCGCGCTGACCCAGGAGCTTTCCACCACCCCCAAGCCCGGTCTTGTAGACCGGAACAATGCCGGCGCTCACCGGGATATGACCCCCCGGCATTTCTTTGCCAGCGCCACAGCCCTGCGCCCCTGGTTTCATAAGTTTGCGGAACAGGGTTTCCTCACAAGAGACGATACACCCGCCGCCACCTTTGCCGCTATCCGCCCCTTAGGCATGGAGGCAGAACAGGCAATGCTAAAAGCTACCGGCGGTGTGAACACCCATAAGGGCGCTATTTTCAGCTTAGGCATTTTGTGTGCCGCCGCAGGCAGACTCGGTCCGGAGGGTTGGAACACGGATACCCTTTTGGCGGAGTGTTCCCGCATGACCAAAGGCCTTGTGGAAAAAGATTTTGCAGACATTACGGCGCAAAACGCAAGGACCGCCGGCGAGCTTTTGTTTGCATGCCACGGCGTCACCGGCATTCGGGGTCAGGCTGAAAACGGCTTCCCCGCAGTACGGGATACGGGACTTCCTATCCTGAAACAGGGATTACAAAATGGGCTCTCCCTCAACGATGCCGGCTGCGCCGCGCTTTTGCATCTGCTTTGCGCCGCGGAGGATACCAATCTCATCAAGCGTGGCGGTTTGGAAAAAGCAAGGGCTGTACAGGCGCAGATCAGAGCGCTTTTGCAAGAAACACCTTTCCCCTCCAAGGAAACGATTTTGGAGCTAGATCGGCAGTTTATCGTAGAAAACCTCTCCCCCGGCGGCAGCGCCGATCTTCTGGCAGTTACCTATTTCCTTTATCTTCTGAGATGAAACAAAGAAACGCCACACGGTTAACCGTGTGGCGTTTTTTATTGGGGTTTTATAAATCTTCCTCAACGGTCAGCTTGCTCAAAACCGCTGCCAGCTTTGCGTTGACCATATCAAAATCAGAAACTGCATCCATAATTTCGTCGTAGGCCACATCCTTGCCCGCCACCATTAATTCCCGGGCCAGATCGGCAACCTCCTGGGCATGGGCATCATTATGACTGACCAGGTATTTCATCATCACCAGCAGTTCTTCCAAGGGCGTGGAATTCTCTCCCGGCAGATGATCATGCACCTCATCTCCATGGGTATGGCAATGGGTCAAGCCGCCGTGGGAATGGGTATGTCCGCCGTGGGAGTAGGCCAGCACATCCCGCTTGACGCCGCTGACCTGGTACATATGGCTATTGGAGATCATGACTTCCACATCAAAATGGGCATCGAAAATCTTTTTCAGGCTATCCGCACTCATAAGGCCGTTGGACACCTTGCTGGCAGCGCCGCTGTGGTGATTGTCAATAGCCTCCCGGCTCATTCCATGGGCAACGGTAAGCCGTCCTCCCTCTTTCAAAAGCCCGGCCAAGGTCTTGATCAGCCGCTTGGGGTGCGGAAAATGGGGAAAGGCGTTGTATACCACGACCCGGTCAAACTTCCGGTCAAAGGCACACTCCTCCACATCGCCGCAGAGCACCTGCACCTTGGGTTCTGCCGCATACTTTTCTGCGGCGATCCTTGCCATCTCCGGGGCAATATCAATGCCCGTCACAGAGGCCACGCCCCGCTGCAGGTAGTAGTCAAACATCACGCCGGTGCCGCAGGCCACGTCCAAAACGTCCATCTGTGCGCCCACCTCGGCGTTATCCAATATCTTCCCGATAATCGCAACACTTTTAATCATATCCGCATCCCAGGTGGGAGCGCAGCGGTCAAAAAACTCAATAATGTCTTGTTTTTCCATAGGATAACTCCCTGATCTATTTCTTTAAGGATATAATACGGGTATTATAGCATCTTTTTCCCCACATTGTAACCCCCCGCAGGGGATATTTCTTCCAACAGCCCGCCCCAGCAAAACACCCTATGGCCGAAAGGTCATAGGGTGTTAATTCTATTAATCCAGGGGCTTCATTGTGGGGAACAGGATGACCTCGCGGATGGTGTCCGTGCCGGTGAGCAGCATAACACAGCGGTCGATACCCATGCCCATGCCGCCGGTGGGAGGCATGCCGTATTCCATGGCGTTGAGGAAATCCTCGTCCAGCATTTCGGTCTCGTCATCGCCGCGCTCCCGCTGCTCCACCTGCTTCATAAAGCGGGCTCTCTGATCGATGGGATCGTTCAGCTCGGAGTAGGCATTGGCCAGCTCGGAGTGGCAGATAAACAGTTCAAAGCGCTCGGTAAGCCGGGGATCTTCGGGACTGCGCTTGGTAAGAGGAGAAACCTCCACGGGGTACATGGTAATAAAGGTAGGCTGGATGAGATGCTCTTCCACCTTCTGGTCAAAGCAGGCGTATAGGGCATTGCCCCAGGTCTTTTCCGCGGCATCCGCCAGTTCCACGCCCTTCGCCTTGGCAGCAGCCACAGCCTCAGCATCGTCGGTAATGGCGCCAAAGTCGATACCCACATACTCGCGAACGGCATCCACCATAGTCAGGCGGCGCCAGCCGGGAGTCAAGTCGATCCGCTCGCCCATCCACTCCACTTCGTAAGTACCCAAAATTTCCTTGGCAGCGCCGGAGATGATGCCCTCTGCCACATCCATCATGTCATGGAAGTCGGCATAGGCCTGGTACAGCTCCACGGTGGTGAACTCGGGGTTATGCTTGGGGTCCATACCCTCGTTACGGAAAATTCTGCCGATCTCATACACCCGGTCCATACCGCCGATGATCAGCCGCTTCAGAGGCAGCTCGGTGGCGATACGCATGAACATATCGATATCCAGGGTATTGTGGTGGGTGATGAAAGGCCGGGCAGCAGCGCCACCTGCGATGGTGTTCAACACAGGGGTCTCCACCTCGATGTAGTTCCGGGTGTCCAGATAGTTCCGCATGAACTTAATGAACTGGGAACGGATGACGAAGTTGCGCTTGACCTCGGGGTTGACCATCAGGTCCACGTAACGCTGACGGAAGCGAAGCTCCTTATCGGTCAGGCCGTGG
>JAZRZT010000127.1:0-12721 GCA_045601475.1 Faecousia sp. | reverse complement strand
GCAATCAGAGACGGAAGTTCCACAACCCCATCATCATCCACATCGTCAGCGTAGATGTAGTAGTTTCGCATCGTCTTGACGCTGGCGCCGGATTCGCTGGAACGGGTCATGTTGCAAAGCAGACCATCTCGCAAAGCAAACACATCGGTAATCAGCGTAGTCTCATCCACTGTGCTGCCGATATAGACGGCACATCCTCCGTCTTCAAGCTTTCCAACCACAATCCGCTTAACTCTGTCAACCGGAAGAGACATCTCAACCTCGTTAGATCGCTCCACTGTGCCGTTTGCGATGGAATAAAGCGTAACAATGCCCTGATCTGTCTCTGTAACGCCCGGGCGCGCCAGGAGGATCTGACTGACTCCGCTGTCTGTCATATCCACAGAGAGCATTTTTGTGTAGTTTGCGGTGATGACCTGCCGAAGCGCGCCATCATCCATCGTATACACAGACATAGAACGATAGACCTGATCGCTTAACTGGCAGCCAACCAGTATTTCCACACCCGGTCTGTTATCAAGCTGGACATATTCCACAAGATCGAAGGCAGCGCCGCTGCTTTCTACTGTGTCCGTATGCACATATGCGCCATCCTGCTGACGGAAAATGAGAATGCGCAGAGGGCGGTCAACCGTGCCTTTTGCAAATACAATATACTCGTCTGTGCCGTCACCGTCCAGATCCGCCATTTGCACCGGCTGCTGATTTTCGCCGGTGAGGGGCGCGCAGTAGGCAAGATTCGTCATGGCGCCGTCAATTGCGGACTGAAGATTGTTATAATCGTCAGAACGCCTTGGAATGGCGTACATATCATCCACCGTCTGTACGGAGCAGCCGCAGAGGATCAGTGCTGCCATCAGCACAACAGGCAGTATTCTTTTTAACATGGCAGCACCTCCTTCTTTTAAGTATACCATAATTTTTGTTATTTCACAATAACATTTCCCTGTCCCAGCAGGCTCTGAAGCTCCCGAAGCATCCGCTCATCCAATGCGCAACGACTGCCTCTTCGCTGCTTCGTGTCCGCAAAATAAACCACTACCGGGCTCTCACCGGGGAACATGGAGAGAATTGCCTTTACCTTGGGGAAAAACGGTCCAGTCTCAGAGGGGAGCTTCAAATACAAGGTGCCTGCCTTGGGAGCGGGCTTGTCCTCCTGAGGCGTCTCCCGGGCAAAATCAGAGATGGGTCTTGCCCGGTTGATGACGATCTGAGGTTCCTTATCGTCCCGAAGGGAAAGTCTGCCGGTGATCACCAGAGCCTGGTTTTCCGCAAGGTAGGAGCCGTACTGGCTTAAAGTACTGGAAAACGCCAGCATTTCCAAGGCGGCGGTATCGTCCTCCACGGTGACATACGCCATCATAGAGTTATTGCGGGTGGTCTTCATCTTCACCGACTGGACCACACCGGCCACGCTGATAATCTGGTCGTCCTGATAGTGGTTTTCCTCTTCCAAAAGGTTGCCCATCGGAACAACATGGGTATTTTTCAGCAGATGACGGTAGTCATCCATGGGATGGCCGGACAGATAGATACCGGTAGTCTCCTTCTCCAAAAGCATAAGGTCAGCCTTTTTCATTTCCGCCAGCTTGGGGATGGGGATCTGGGTAGCCGTGTCCTCTTCTTCCAGCATGGAGAACAGGCCTATCTGGCCCTCGATATTCTTTTTTCGGGATGCGGCGATGCTGTCCATCATGGTGTCATACACCGCCAGCAGCTCGCTTCTGTGATAGCCGAAGCAATCCATGGCGCCGCACTTAATGAAGTTTTCCACGGCCCGCTTATTCAGTTCACCTTCGCCCATGCGCCGGATAAAGTCCTCCAAAGAGCGGAACGGACCACCCTCATTGCGCTTGGCCACCATGCTGCGGATCAGTCCCCGACCCACATTCTTCACAGCGCCCAGACCAAAACGGATGGACTCCCCTTCTACGGAGAAATTGTCCAAAGAATGGTTGATATCCGGAGGCAGTACCGGAATATCCAAATTCTTGCACTCGGAAATATAGCCGGAGATCTTGGTGGAGGAGTCCAGCACAGAGGTCATGAGAGCCGCCATGTACTGGTGGGGATAGTGGCACTTCAGGTATGCCGTCTGGTAGGCCACCACCGCATAGCAGACCGCGTGGGCCTTGTTAAAGGCGTAGTTGGCAAAGTCGACGATCTCGTCATAAATCGACTGCGCCACCCGCTCC
Organism: Faecousia sp.; assembly: GCA_045601475.1. Taxonomy (GTDB): domain Bacteria; phylum Bacillota; class Clostridia; order Oscillospirales; family Oscillospiraceae; genus Faecousia. The sequence continues at coordinate 10,526 of JAZRZT010000127.1, read as the reverse complement.
GGAACACCCTTGGCAACCGCGCCGGGGATGCCCTGTTTTTCATCACCGTAGACGAAAACTTTCCGCTCCGCCTCGATGACATTCATCTTCTTTTTGGAGATAGCGCGGCGGATGTTGTCCGCCTGGCCCATGGTGTAACCGCCCAGGGATCGGAATATCTCGATGACTTGTTCCTGGTAGACGATACAACCATAAGTAACCCGCAGGATCGGCTCCAAAAGGGGCGTTTTATAGGTAACCTTCCGAGGGTCCAACTTATTGGCAATAAACTTGGGGATAGATTCCATGGGACCCGGTCGGTACAGCGCCACAATAGCGGTGATATCTTCAATGGAGGTGGGCTTCATGTTGATACACACGCCGGTCATGCCCGCAGACTCCATCTGGAACACGCCTTGCGTCTTGCCCTCAGCAAGCATGTGGAATGTCTCCGGGTCGTCATCGGGGATCGAGTCGATGGAGAAATTGGGATCGATCTTCCGGATCTGCTCCTGCGCGTCCTTAATGACCGTCAAGTTCCGAAGGCCCAAAAAGTCCATTTTCAGAAGACCCAATTCTTCCACCGTGGTCATGGTGTACTGGGTGACAATGGTGTCTTCGTTTTTGGACAGGGGCACATAAGTACACACAGGGTCAGCAGTGATCACCACGCCTGCGGCGTGGGTGGAGGTGTTCCGAGGCATACCCTCTAAACTCTTGGCAGTATCGATGAGGGTGCGGACCCGGTCATCGGTGTCGTACATCTCCTTAAGCTTGGGATTGGCCTCCATGGCATCCACCAGGGTGACATGCTTCTTGTTGGGGATCATCATGGGGACCTGCTTGGCCACCACATCGGTCTCCGCGTAAGTAAAGTTCAAAACTCTGCCCACATCCCGGATCGCGCCGCGGGCAGCCATGGTGCCGAAGGTAGCGATCTGTGCCACATGGTCAGCGCCGTACTTACGGGTGACATAGTCGATGACCTCACCTCTGCGCTCCTGGCAGAAGTCTGTATCAAAGTCGGGCATGCTCACACGCTCGGGATTCAGAAAACGCTCGAAGATCAGCGCGTATTTCATGGGATCCACTTCCGTGATGTGCATACAGTACGCCGCAATGGACGCAGCGCCGGAGCCACGGCCGGGGCCCACGGGGATCCCCTGCTCCTTGGCATAGCGGATAAAGTCCCAAACGATGAGATAATAGTTGGTATAGCCCATGCGGCTGATCACGTCGATCTCATAATTCAGCCGATCCATATATTCCGCAGGAGCTTCGGGGTAGCGCTCCCGGAAACCGTCCATACAGACCTTACGGAAGTATTCCTCATTGGTATAGCCCTCAGGCACCGGGAATGAGGGCAAATGGTACTCATTGAACACAAATTCCATATTGCAGCGGTCGGCAATCACCTGGGTATTCTCAATCGCCTCCGGGCAGTTGGGGAACAGCGCACGCATCTCTTCTTCGCTCTTGAGGTAGAATTCCTCCGTCTCGAATTTCATGCGGTCCGGGTTATCCAAGGTTTCGTTGGTCTGGACGCACAGGAGCACATCCTGCATCTGGGCGTCTTCTTTCCGCAGATAGTGAGCATCGTTGGTGGCTACCAAAGGCAGCCCTGTTTCCCGGGCAAGGCGCATAACACCCTGATTCACAGGTCGTTGTTCGTCAATACCATGGTCCTGGATCTCCAAGAACAGATTACCCTCGCCCATGATATCAGAAAGCTTTTGGGTATAGGAAAGCGCCGCATCATAGTCTTCCGCCAGCAGGTACTGCGGGATAGCGCCGGCCAGGCAGGCAGACAGGGCGATCAGGCCCTCATGGTGCTTTTGGAGCAGTTCCAAGTCAATACGGGGCTTGTTATAAACACCACGCTGGAAAGCTTCCGACACCAAAAGGCACAGATTCTCATAACCCTTGCGGTTTTCACACAGGAGGACCAAGTGGTAGGATTTGTCGTCAATACCGTGGACACGGTCCTCCATGCCGCGGCGGGCAACATAGACCTCACATCCGATAATCGGCTTCACATCCGCAGCCTTGGCAGCTTTATAGAAATCAACACAGCCATACATAACGCCATGGTCTGTAATGGCAACGGCATTTTGCCCCAACTCTTTGATGCGGTCCATCATGCCGCTGATGCGGCACGCGCCGTCCAGGAGGCTGTATTCCGTATGGACATGCAGATGTACAAAACTCATGTTATTTCTCCTTCGCCATTTGCATCAGCTTCTTCAGGCGATTATTCATAGCAGGTTTGGTGATGGGCGGTTCCATCATGGCGGCAAGCTCTGTTAGAGAAGATTCCGGGTTGCGTTCTCTTGCTATGGCAGCCTGCTGCATTTTTGCACTTAGGTGTTCAAAAAGCCCTCTTTTTCTCAGAACGCGGATCGCAGCCAGCTGTTCCTGGGCTGCTTCCACCACCTTGGAGGTATTGGCATCGTCGCAATTACAGCGGCGGTTGACTTTATTGTTCAGTTCTTTTTCCAATCTAGCCTCCATAATGGCCATAGCAGCCACAGGGGCACCCAGATAGGTCAAAAAGTCGGCAATCTGCTCGATCTGCTTTAAGTAAAGAACCCGGCCTCCGCCTCGGGCAGCCGTTTTAGGAATAAAGGGCATAACCTCCTGCACCAGAGCACAGCTCTCTCTTGCCACACTGTGGTGGGTTGTTGACAGTTCCAAATGATACCCCTTGTCCGGGTCCGTCACAGAGCCACCGGCCAAAAACGCGCCCCGCAGAAATGCCGCCTTACAGCAGTCTTCCTCCACAACCGGGAGGTTGATATGCAAGGCCACGGTGTCTCTGGGATCAAAACCGTAAGCATGCATAATGGCTTGCAATTTAGCAGGATCGGTGATCTGGAATGTGCGCTTTCCCGCTGTCTCCTCTGCGGGCGACACATCAAATTGCATACCGAATGCTTTTTTCAGCAGTTTGGGGAGCAATGCGGAGAACTCTCGGGATTCCGTTATGATCTTAATGCCATTACCGGAAAAACTGTTACAAAACAGCAGAACGCCAAACAGCTGCGCCACAGCGCAGCATTTCTTTTGGGGAAGGCTACGACAGATCTCAGCCTTCGCGCTTGCGGAAAAGGAAACAGCCATAACCATCCCATCCTTTCATTACCAGATTCGCACTTCCGGCTCCAGGCGGATACCGGTCTTTTCAAATACGATTCTTGACACTTCATCAAGAAGGCGCTTCACATCCTCGGCTGTGGCACCGCCCAGGTTGACCACAAAACCGGCGTGTTTCTCCGACACCGCGGCGCCGCCTACACGGAAGCCCTTCAAACCGGCTTCATCAATCAGAGCGGCAGCATAGCCGCCCACAGGCCGCTTAAAGGCAGATCCAGCGGATGGCAGATCCAGCGGCTGGGACTTTGTACGCTTCCCGATGAGCTCTTGCATCAAAGCCCGCACCTGGGCGCAGGGCTTGCATGTCAGACGGAATACCGCGCTGACAACAATGCCGCCTTCCTCTTCCAAATGGCTGTGGCGATAGGCAAAGCCCATCTCCTCAGCGGGTATATTTCTGCAATTGCCATCCGGGTCCATGACCTCTACGCTTTCGCAGATATCCTTGATCTCTCCGCCGTAGGCACCGGCATTCATATAGACACCGCCGCCAACCGTACCCGGAATGCCGTGGGCAAACTCCATGCCGCCCAGGTTTCGATCCGCGGCAAATACCGCAGCCCGGGTCATGGTAACGCCGGCATAGACGCGGATACGCGTCTCATCGAGTTGTTCCATTCCCTGCAGGGAATCTTTTAAGCAGATCACCAAACCGACAATACCGGCATCCGGCGCCAACACATTAGTCCCTGCTCCCAAAACAGAAAACGGGATATGATATTTCTTTAAATTTGAAAGAATGTACGATAGTTCTTCCCTGGTTTTCGGGAATACCATAACCTCTGCCGGCCCGCCGATCCGGAAGGAGGTATGTTTTTCCATAGATTCGTTGAATCGAAGGTCCATATTGGGGAATAAAGCAGAGATTTTCTGCTGAAAACTTGTCATTTCCATCATAAACGCCTCCGGGTGTATGATTAGATATACTATATCATATTCTGCCGGGATATGCAATTATTCCTGCGATATTTTTTCACGAAAATGCCAAAAACCCCTGCCACTTTGTGACAGGGGTTTTTCTATCATTGACCAATGGTTTCCCGAATAAATTCCAGATTCTTTTTCCGGTTCTTATTGTTCAAATAGATCACGGATTTACCCTTAATTCTTGTCAGCACATAGGCGTCATCAATGGGGATTCTCTGGGAAACAAATTCCATCTGAGAGAGCATGGGCGCATATTCCATCACATATCCCAACATCTCAGCATCCGTCATATCGGTACGGATCATAGGCAAAATGGTTTTCGCTAAATTATACAGTTCTGTCACACCGACATTCTTAAGGTTATTGAAGATTGTTTTAATAATCGTTCTCTGGCGGTTGGTCCTGCCAAAGTCGGATCCAATCTTGCGGATTCGGGCGTACTCCAGAGCCTGGCTGCCGTTGAGAAGGTGTGTTCCTGCCTCCAGTTTTTCGCCCACGGCGCTGACATACTTCGCTTCGCCAGAGGTTAATTTCACCTCAACGCCACCCAGCGCATCGATCACATTGGAGAAACCGGCAAAGTCGACCTCGATATTGTGGTCCACTTTGATACCAAATTCGCTCTCCAATGTGGCATTCAGCAGTTTATATCCGCCAACCTTATAGGGCACATTCAGACGTTCATAATACTTTCCCGGAATCTTCACCCACAGATCGCGCATAAACGATGTCATGGTGATCGTCTTTTTGTCTTTGTTAATAGTACAAAGGATCATGGAGTCAGAGCGCTGCCGCTTCTTCGTGCTTTCGTCCGCACGGCGGTCCTGGCCAACCAACAGAATGTTTACGATATTATCATTACTTTCGATCAGCTCCGCGTCTTCCCGCTCTTCCTCTTCCTTCTCCTCTTCCTCTTCAGCTACATCGCCGGTAGCATCAGGATCCACGGGGTCTGTTTCATTGAGGATTTCCTCTTCTTCTGCCTGGGAAAGAGTCTCTTCCTCCCCGTCCAAACGCCCCACATTTCCCAAAAGCGACTTGCCAAATACAAAACCAGTCACCAGCAGCGCCAGGATCAATCCCAAAATGCACAAACCGACAATCAGGAGGACCTTTTTGTTCGTCTTTTTCTTTTCTTCTTCCATTTCTATCTCCTTGACTAAAAACGGGCGAGAAACTCGCCCGTCTATGTATCAATTATTTCTCTACGATTTCAAGGATACCCATGGGACAGCTCTTTACGCAGATACCGCATGCAATGCACTTGGTAGTAGTGCCGCCCTCGGGAGCGACCATCACCTTCATGGGGCAGGCTTCCACACACTTGCCGCAGGAGGTGCACAGCTTCTTGTTGATCATGTACACACCGGTCTTGGGATTCTGGGTGATAGCACCGGCCTCACAAACCTTCATGCACTTACCGCACTGGATGCAGGTCATAGGCTTTGCGCCGCTGCCCTTTGCCACGATGCGGATGCAGGAAAGATCTTCATTAAATTCCTTATAGAAAGCCTTGGAGCAAGCCTGGACACATTCCAGACAAGCCATACAATCAGCGGTCTTATTCACAACAAGCTTCTTCATGAGAAAAGTTCCCCTTTTCTAAATTTATTTCCAATTTATTATACTCGAAGAAAAGCAAAATAGCAATGGTAATTTTGCATGAATGTGAAATTTTGCGGCGAAAATTATGGGTAAACAAAAAATTACGGGCAATACTATATCTGTAACCACAAATTTAGGAGGCGCTTTTATGAAAAAGCTTTGCATCATCGCATTGGCACTTGTACTCACCCTGTCCCTGGCCGCCTGCGGCAGAAAGGACAAAAACGAGACCCCCAACAACAACACACCCAATACAGGAAATTCCGTTATGCCAAGCACGGATCCCACTAAGGATACCAATGTGCCTGACCCTGACGTGGAAGGCGCAGTTCCCGACGGCACCGATGGCATGGACAGTATCCTGGATGACATGACCGGCAACAATGATAACGCCACCGGCAACGGCAATGGTACTAATGGCAATGGCACCAATGGCGGCGCCATGGGCAGCACCAACGGCAACACCGGCTCCGCAGGCAATTAAAAAGCCGGGGTGTTGCCCCGGCTACATAATTTATAGAATTGTGATATAGCGCAAGAGATTTTTCTTCATGCGCTGGGCAGACTCTGCCGCCAGCTGCACAAAATCCCGCTCGTTGGCAGGCTGTTCCTGCCATGCCGCGGTGATGGAGATACCGGCCATGGCAGCAGCACCGTGGCCAAGCTTATCAAAGGCATTGCTGCAATTTTTGGCATTGGCATTGGGATAATCGTAACCGTCCAGAAGCATAAACAGGGATTTATATGCCGCGCGGATATTGCGAAGGCATGCGGCAGTAGATGCTGCGGCCACCACGCCCAGCTGGGAATAACCGCTGCGGCCCAGAGAATTCGCCGCATAGCGATTGACTACATCAGCAGCGGCCATATGCACCAGGCGGGATCCCGTAAGCAGATCCTGCAGTTCCGGGGCAGATTTATTGGAGGTGCGGGCAACCACAAAAAGATCCTTGCCCGTTTCCTTCAGCTTATCGCCGTAGGGGCGGATGCTGTCGCTGCCGATATAGGCATTGACGATCAATCCATCAAATACAAATTCACTGTCCTCCCGGAACAACAGGCTCGCTCCGCGCATAGCATCCTGCCTGGAAAAGGCATCCGGGACATCCAGGAGCACGTAGTAGCCCAAGGACTTTGCGGTAACCAACAGTTTCTGCAGCACCACCAAGCCGTCTGCGCCGTAGAGCGACATTGCTCCCAGGCTAAACCGGACTGCGGGAACGATCTCCTTAAGGCCGTTTAAAAGCTCTGTGCAAAAATATTCATAGGCGGTGGCAAAGAAGGTCTCCCGCTCCTGAATATGGGGCGGAATATGCTCCGGCAGCACATTAAAATCCACCACAGTGGGATTTTTCATCTTGCGAATTTTTTCCTGCAGCTTATCAACCGACATGGCAATACCTCCAGTTTTCCCGCTTTTTCTTCAGTATATCACAACATTTTCCATATGAAAAGAGAAAACCATTCCCAGTGTGAAATTTTTTCACCGGGGCATACTGATAACAGGCTTCGACAAAAAATCGGGCCAACCGAAAGAAGGAGGAAGCAGCATGGGAATCAAAGGCTGGGCTGTGACATTGGGCGTAGGTGCCGCCGCTGGCGCGGTGGGTATCCTCATGATGTCCAAAAACAACCCCACAAGACAATTGGCAGCGGAAGCTGCGGACAAAATGGAAGATGTAGCCTGGAAGATCTCTGACAAGCTCAATCGGAAATTTGACATGTGATCTTCCATCCAAAACGGGAAAACCGGGAGGCAAACGCCTCCCGGTTTTTAGTTTGCTTCAATGATGACACTTTCCCCATCCACCTTAGCGCAGATAGAAGAAATCGGCGTTTCAAAGGAATCGATGATCCGCTCGGAGATAGGATCTTCCAGTTCCTTTTGGATGGTTCGGCGAAGGTTTCTTGCGCCGTAGGTAACAGAATACGCCTTCTTTACCAAAAGCTGACGCAGATCTTCATCCCAGGTGAAAGAAAGTCCCCGGTTTGTAAGGCTTTCCTGCAGTTCCTTCAGCATGATATCCGCAATACCAAGGAAGTTTTCCTCAGACAGGTGGTTGAAGGTGATGATCTCATCCACACGGTTGATAAACTCCGGACGCAGGAATTCCCGCAGGGCCTTCATGGTCTTGTCCTTGACCATGTCCTGGTCGCTTCTGCCGAAGCCCAGGCCGCCTACACGCCCCTCAGAGCCGGCGTTGGAGGTCATGACAATGACGGTATTTTCAAAGTTGACCACTCTGCCCTGGGCGTCGGTGATGCGCCCGTCGTCCAGCACCTGCAAAAGGATATTCAGCACATCGGGGTGGGCCTTTTCGATCTCATCAAAAAGCACCACGCTATACGGCTTGCGGCGGATCTTCTCAGTCAGCTGACCGGCTTCGTCATAACCCACATAGCCAGGAGGAGAGCCAATGAGTTTGGAAACGGTATGCTTTTCCATATACTCGGACATATCCAGGCGAATGAGAGAATCCACGCTGTCAAACAGATCGTCAGCCAGGCGCTTTACAAGCTCCGTTTTGCCCACGCCGGTGGGGCCTACAAAGATAAAGGACACCGGGCGTTTCTTGGGAGAAATGCCTACGCGGTTTCTGCGAATGGCCTTTGCCACCGCCTCCACCGCCTCATCCTGACCCACGATATGCTCCCGGAGCCGGGCATCCAGGCCCTTCAGCTGGGTGTATTCCTGGGCCTTGATCTTGCTGGCGGGGATCTTGGTCCACAATTCGATGATCCGAGCCAAGTTTTCCATGGTCAGCATGGGTGCCGGGATCTTTTCCAGCTCTTCGATCTCGGTAGCAATCTGGCACAGGCGGCTGCGGATCTTGGCAAGACGTTCAAAATGCTCATTTTCCGTGTCGTCGGTGAGCATTTTCAGCTCCAGTTCGTAGTCGTCCCGCTCCTTTTTCAGCTCGGCAAGCTGGGAGATCTCCTTGCACCGCAAATTCACATCGGAGCAGGCTTCGTCCAACAGGTCGATTGCCTTATCGGGCAGGAAGCGGTCGGTGATATACCGCTCGGAAAGCACCACACACTGGCGGGCGATTTCGGGAGAGATGGTCACGCCGTGGAAATCGGAGTAATTCTTGGCGATGCCCTGTAGGATTTGGCAAGCCTCCTCAATGGTAGGCTCTGCCACGGATACCGGCTGGAAACGCCGCTCCAAAGCAGCATCCTTTTCAATATATTTGCGGTATTCATTGAAGGTGGTGGCGCCGATCACCTGGATCTCGCCACGGGACAGGGCGGGTTTTAGAATGTTCGCAGCATTCATAGAGCCTTCGGCATCGCCGGCGCCCACTAAGTTGTGGACCTCGTCGATCACCAGGATGATATTGCCGCACTCTTTGATCTCGGCAATCAGGCTCTTCATTCGGCTTTCAAACTGACCGCGGAACTGAGTGCCGGCAACCAGCGCCGTCAAGTCCAAAAGGAAGACTTCCTTATTGCGCAGCTTGAAGGGCACTTCCCCTGCCACGATCCGCTGGGCAAGGCCCTCGGCAATGGCAGTCTTACCCACGCCGGGCTCACCGATGAGACAGGGATTGTTCTTCTGACGGCGGTTGAGGATCTGCACCACCCGTTCCGTCTCCACATCTCTGCCGATGATCTTATCCAATTGACCGGCTCTTGCACGGCCGGTGAGGTCCATGCAGTAGCTGTCTAAGAACTTATGCTTCTTATTCTTCTTTTTCTTCTTGTCGCCCTCTTCCACGGACTCTTCCGGTTTTTCCTGCTTGGCAGGAGCGTTGCCGCCGAAAAGCTGGTTGATCAGAGGAAAAGTTGCGGTACGGCTTTCGGTTTCGTCGTCCTCTTCCCCATCGGCGCCTTCCAGCTGACCGAACATACTGCTCATCTCATCAGACAGGTTATCCAAATCATCTTCGGAAAAGCCCATCTGCTTCACGACGGAATCGATCTGGGGCAGGCCCAGACCACGGGCGCATTTCAGGCAATAGCCCTCGTTCGTGGTAACGCCGTTTTCGATCTTTGTGATAAAGACCACAGCGATATTTTTTCTGCATTTGGTACACATCTTAGGCTGCATACCCATCACATCCTTTCTTCCGGCATGATATCATAGCAGCGCCGGAAAAGAGAAAACAAATTATAAACTTTCCCCACATTCAAATTTTTCCACGCCGTCGTCATACCACAGGTGGGTCATGTAAAGGCCGCCGGGGGGCACGGTGGGGCCGGCCGCGGTACGGTTGCCGGATTCCAAAATCGCGCCGATCTCGGAAGGCTTGATCTTTCCTTCGGCGGCGTAGACCACAGTTCCGGCCATAGCACGGGCCATGTTGTACAAAAAGCCGTTGGCGCAGACCTTCAGCTTAATTATATTGCCCTGGCGTTCCACTTTATAATAGTAGACCGTGCGAACGGTAGATTTTACATCCGTGCCCACAGAGCGCACTGCGGCAAAATCATGGGTGCCCACAAACTGGTCCGCCGCTTTCTGCATCACCTTCTCGTCCAGGTGTTTGGGGTAAAACCAAGCGCGGTTCACATAGAAGGGATCTTTCAGCCGGGAATTATAGATCAAATAGGTATACTCTTTCCTGGCGCAGGAGCCGATGGCATTGAAATCATCATGGACTTCAAAAGCTTTCGTCACAACCACATCCGGGGGCAAATGGGTATTGAGGGCGTAAGGCAGCCGCTCCACAGGAATGGTGGAAGTGGTGCGGAAGTTGGCAACATAGCTTTTGGCGTGGACACCGGCATCGGTACGGCCGCAGCCGGTGACATGGACATCGTGACCCACCACCATGGCGATGGCTTTTTCCAAGGTCTGCTGGACGGTTGCCAGATTTTTCTGCATCTGCCAGCCGTGGTAGGCTGTACCCTCATAG
>JAZRZT010000126.1:0-7064 GCA_045601475.1 Faecousia sp. | reverse complement strand
GCAAGATGCGGCTTTGCCCCCCTGCCCTCTTGGCAGGATGCCCTTGCCCGCTACCTCAAAGAGATAAAGGAGTAATACCATGGGTCAGATCACCGTTACCAAGTGCCCCATCGAGGGTCTTTATATCATTGAACCCACCGTCCATGGAGATGCCCGGGGCTACTTTATGGAGACTTACAGCCGCCGGGACATGGAGGAAGCCGGTCTTACCATGAACTTTGTCCAGGACAATCAGTCCATGAGTGTCAAAGGCGTTCTGCGGGGCCTGCATTTCCAGAAACAGTTCCCCCAGGGCAAACTTGTCCGGGTCATCAAAGGCCGGGTCTTTGATGTGGCTGTGGACCTGCGCGCCGAATCCCCCACCTATGGCAAGTGGTACGGTGTGGAGCTGACGGAGGAGAATAAAAAGCAATTTTATATCTCCGAGGGCTTTGCCCACGGATTTATGGTGCTTTCCGACACCGCCGAGTTCTGCTACAAATGCACCGACTTCTATCACCCCGGCGACGAAGGCGGTCTGGCATGGAACGACCCTGCCATCGGCATCGTTTGGCCGGAGCTCACCGGCACTTACGGGGGCAGCGCCAGCGCAGAGGGCTACGCCCTTGCCGACGGCACGCCTTTGAACCTTTCGGAAAAAGACCAAAAATGGGCCTGCCTGGCCGACACTTTCCACTTCTAAAATACACAGACAAGGAGAACGGTCATGCAACACGTTTTTATCGTAGGCTCCAAGGGAATCCCCGGCGCCTACGGCGGTTACGAGACCTTCGTGGATAAACTTACGGAGTATCACGAAAAGCAAAATACCATCCGCTACCATGTGGCCTGCAAGGACACCGTGAATCGGGAGAAAACCTATCACAACGCCCGGTGTTTCCATGTGAAGGTGCCCAATATTGGCCCCGCGCAAGCCATCTATTACGATGTAACCGCCCTTTCCCGCTGCTGCAAATATATCAAGGCCCATAAGATCCCCAACCCCATCGTTTATGTTTTGGCCTGCCGCATCGGTCCTTTTATGTCTCACTTCGTTAAGAAGATCCACAAGCTGGGCGGCGTGGTGTACGTCAACCCCGACGGCCATGAGTGGCTTCGGGCCAAGTGGCCCGCCCCGGTGCGGAAGTACTGGAAGATCTCCGAAAAACTGATGGTCAAGCACGCAGACCTTATGGTTTGCGACAGCAAGAACATCGTGTCATATATCAAGGATGCTTACAGCGCCTACGCGCCTCAGACCACCTTTATTTCCTACGGCGCCGAGACTCGGAAGAGTAACCTCCCCGATGACGACCGGAAGCTTTTGAACTGGTACGCCGAAAAGGACCTTCGCGCCAAAAGCTATTATCTGGTGGTGGGCCGTTTTGTGCCCGAGAACAACTACGAGACCATGATCCGGGAATTCATGGCCTCCAAGACAGAGCGCAGCTTTGCCATCATCACCAATGTAAACGACAAGTTCCTGGAAGAGCTGGAAGAAAAGCTCCACTATAAGAAAGACCCCCGCATCAAATTTGTGGGCACGGTGTATGACCAGGAGCTTCTCATGAAGATCCGGGAAAACGCCTACGGCTATTTCCACGGCCATGAGGTGGGCGGCACCAACCCCAGCCTCCTGGAGGCTCTGAGCTGCACCGACCTGAATCTTTTGCTGGATGTGGGCTTCAACAAAGAAGTGGCGGAAGATACCGCCATCTACTGGAGCAAGGACGCCGGAAACCTGGCGGCTCTCATTGAGAAAGCTGATGCCATGTCCGCTCAGGAGATCGCCGCTCTGGGTGCCAAAGCAAAGGCAAGAATTGCCGATGCCTACAGTTGGCAGTTTATTGCCGACGAGTACGAAAAGCTGTTTTTAGGAGAGCAATGATGCATACGAAAAAGCTGTCTTTCCGGGAAGCCCAGCTGGGCGCTTTGGAAGTTCTGAAAGGGTTTTCCGCCCTGTGTGAGGCCCACGGCTGGAAATATTTCCTTGCCTACGGCTCTATGCTGGGCGCTGTCCGCCATCAGGGCATCATCCCCTGGGATGACGATATCGACCTTATGATGCCCCGCCCGGATTACGACGCCATGCGGGAGTACTTCCGGGAGCATCCGCAGGAGCTGCTCCCTCTGAAGCTCTTTGACAAGACCGTTGTCCGCAAGTACCCCCACATGATCGCCCGGATCAGCGACCAGCGGTATCACCTGGTCTTTGACAACGAAAAAGATTACGGCATCGGCCTGTTTGTGGATATCTATCCTCTGGACGGCGTGGGCAACGATTACAGCCGGGCGCTGCGGCTTCTGCGGAAGACCAAGCGGATCGCCTCTTTGTGCTTCCTCACCGGCAGAAAGTCCTTCGGTGTGGACAACACCCGCTCCAAGCTGAAGATGCTGATCAAGTTCCCCGCATTCTGCTGGGCAAAGCTCATGGGCAACCGCCACTACATCAAAAAGCTCACGAAGCTTTCCGCCACCTTCGACTACACCACCAGCAAGTACGTCGCCTGCGTCTGCTGGCCGGAAGGTGATGTGGGCGGCAAGAGCCGGGACATCTACGAAAAGGCCCTTATCAAGGAATTGATCGATGTGCCTTTTGAAGACACTACCGCCAAGATCCCCGCGGCCTATGATGTGTTTTTGACCCAGTCCTACGGCGATTACATGCAGTGCCCCCCAGAGGACCAGCGCACCACCAACCACACTTACGACACATACCTGCTGTAGAGCACCGGTATAGGAGGAGTTCCCATATGCAAGCGATTATTTTGGCTGCCGGCATGGGCAGACGCTTAAAAGATCTGACCCAGGACAACACCAAATGCATGGTGAAGGTCAACGGCGTTACCCTCATTGAGCGTATGCTCCGGCAAATTGAAAAGTACTCCATGGAGCGCATCGTGATCGTTGTGGGCTACGAGGGACAGAAGCTGGTGGACTACATTGCCACTCTGGACATTAAGACTCCCATCGAGTACGTAAATAACCCCATTTACGACAAGACCAACAACATCTACTCCCTGGGTCTTGCCAAGGATAAGCTGCTGGAAAAAGACACCCTGCTGTTTGAATCCGACCTCATTTTCGAGGATTCCCTCATCGACGCGTTGCTGGACGACCCCCGGGACACCTTGGCCCTCGTGTCCAAGTACGAACCCTGGATGGACGGCACCTGCGTAAAACTGGGTGTGGACGACTGCATCGAAAGCTTCGTCCCCGGTAAGCAGTTTAAGTATCACGAGACCGACGAGTATTATAAGACCGTCAATATCTATAAATTCAGCAAGACTTTCTCTGAGAAATACTATGTGCCCTTCCTCCAGGCTTACCAGGAGGCGCTGGGCGTCAACGAGTACTACGAGCAGGTCCTGCGGGTGATCACCATGCTGGACGAGCCTGCCATCAAGGCAAAGAAGCTCAGCGGTCAGCGCTGGTATGAGATCGACGATATCCAGGACCTGGACATCGCCACCTCCATGTTTGCCCCCGACCCCGACGAGCAGGTGAATCTGATGGCCGGCCGTTACGGCGGTTACTGGCGTTACCCCCGGCTGCTGGATTTCTGCTATCTGGTCAACCCCTACTTCCCGCCGAAAAAGCTTATTGACGAGCTGAAGGCAAGCTTTGAGAATCTGCTGACCCAGTACCCCTCCGGCATGCGGGTCAATTCCCTGCTGGCGGCGAAGAATTTCGGTGTCCATCAGGAAAACATTCTGGTGGGTAACGGCGCCGCGGAACTGATCAAGGCCTACATGTCTCAAGTTCAGGGCAAGGTGGGCTTTGCGCGCCCCACCTTTGAGGAATACCCAAACCGCTACTGCAAAGAACAGTCCGTGGTCTACAGCCCCGAAAACAAGGATTTCACCTACACCGCCCAGGATCTGATGCAATTCTTCCAGGACAAGGATATCCGGCACCTGGTGGTGGTCAACCCGGAAAATCCCTCCGGCAACTACATGCCCAAGGCAGACCTTTTAAAGCTTATCGACTGGGCAGCGGAGAAGAACATTCAGCTTCTTGTGGACGAATCCTTTGCCGACTTTGCCGACGAGGAGGATAACACCCTTATCCGGCAATCTTTGCTGGATAATAACCCCCATCTGTCTGTGATGAAGAGCATCTCCAAGTCCTACGGCGTGCCCGGTCTGCGGCTGGGCGTGCTTGCCTCCGGCAACCAGGCCCTCATCGCCGAACTGAAAAAGGACGTTGCTATTTGGAATATCAACTCCTTCGGCGAATACTATATGCAGATCGAAGAAAAGTATAAAAAGGACTATGTCCGGGCCTTGCAGCTTTTCCGCCAGGAGCGCGCCCGCTTTCAAAACGCTCTGTCCCAGCTGCCCGGTCTGCGGGTGATCCCCTCCCAGGCCAACTACGTCATGGCAGAGCTGACCGGCGGCATGACCGCCCGGGAGCTGACCAAGGCGCTGCTGCTGAAGCACAACATCTTCATCAAGGACCTGTCTTATAAGATGGGCGGCAAGGAGTATGTACGCCTTGCCATCCGTAACACCGAAGATGACGACAAGCTGCTGGCGGCTTTGAAGCAGGAACTGTAACAAAAAAAGGAACGATAACTATGAGACTGGCAATCCTGATGGCGACCTACAACGGTGAAAAATACTTACACGAGCAAATCGAAAGTATTCTTTGCCAGCAATTGGATATGCCCTTTGACCTGATTGTGCGGGATGACGGCTCTACCGACAGCACTCTGAAGATTTTGGAATCTTACCGCGACAAAGGTCTGCTCACCTACTACACCGGCGAAAATCTGGGCGCGGCAAGAAGCTTTCTCCACCTGCTGCGCAGCAACCCCGGTTACGACTTCTACGCCTTTTCTGACCAGGACGATGTGTGGAATCCGGACAAACTGCAAAACGGCCTTCGCGCCATCGCAGAAGAAACCGGCCCGGCTCTGTACTGCACCAACACCGAGATGGTAGACGATCATCTGCAAAGTCTGGGAAGAAACACCCACAGAGAAAAGCCCACCTATAATCTTATCTCCATGCTTTGTCTTGCCAGCTGCGCCCAGGGCTGCACCAGCGTGTTAAACAGCGCCCTGGCAGAGGTGATCCAGACACACGATGTTCCCGATGTGTTTATCATGCACGATTCTTTGATCACCTGTCTTTGCGCCCTCATGGACGGAAGGGTGATCTACGACCACACACCCTCCATGAAATACAGAATGCACGGATCCAACGTGTTCGGCATGGTGACTGCCAAGCAAAGCCTGCTGCGTGTACTCCAGAGCAGATGGAAAGAAATCACCACCAAAGAAAAAATCAGCATGTACGCTCAGGCAAAAAGCCTTTTGGCCACCTACAAGGACGTGATCCCGGAGAAAAACCGAGCCGTCTGCCGGCGCGTCATCCGTTCTGAAAATTCCCTGGGCGCGAGACTCCGTCTGGTGTTTGATAAAAACCTCAAACACGATACCTTCAACAAGACCATCACCAAAAAGCTGCAGATACTGCTGGGTAATGATTGATAGGAGCTAGATTATGACATATCAGTTAATTGTCTCTACCATGCATCAGAAAGACGACAGTCTGATTGAAAAAATGAATATCCATTCCGATGCGATCATTGTCAACCAGACAGACAAAGTGGGCTACCACGAAGTCGCTTTGGGAGAAAACACCGTGAAGTGGTATCACTTCAACGAACGGGGCATCGGCCTGAGCAGAAACAGCGGTATGATGCGCGCCGACGCGGATATTATCCAATTCGCGGATGATGATATGGTTTTTACGGAAACATACATGCAGGATGTTCTGGAAGAATACAGAAAGCACCCTGAGGCAGATGTGATCCTGTTTTCCAACCGGTGTCTGAACAAGGACCGCATGCCTTATCCGGTCCATCGTTTCGGACGGGTAGGCCGGATCGAAGCGGTGAACTTTGGCGGCGCCAGAATCACCGCCCGCAGAGAAAAGCTGCTCTATAACAACATCACCTATTCCCTGCTCTTCGGCGGCGGCGCAAAATATGCCGCAGGCGAGGATGTTACCTTTATCCAGGACTGCATCAAGGCCGGACTGAAGGTATATAAGTCCCCGGTGATCGTATCTACCATGAAGCAGGACTCCTCTTCCTGGTTCTCCGGCTACCACAAAAAGTACTACGTAGACAAGGGCGCGCTTTTGGCGGCGAACTTCCCGCTGATCAGCAAAATCGGCATCTACATTCAGGCCTTGAAAAAAACCAGAGAATCTGCATACTCTTTTAAAGAGCTTTTAAGTTTCTACCGGGAAGGCGCCCAAGAGTTCCGCCGAAACAAATAAGCGAACGATCATCCGTCCTCATCCCATATGTTAGGAGAAATTATGAAATACGTCATTCTCTTTGCCCTGTTTGCTCCCATCATTTATCTTGCCTGCAGACAGAAAAAATGGTATTTATATCTGCTGTTTGCCTTTGTGGGCGTTTTGCCGGAGCAGGTTTCCATTCGGATCCACGAGAGTATCCCTCTGCTGTCGGCGACCCGGGTGCTTATCCTTCTTCTTTTGGGCTTTTGGCTTTACGACAAGTGGAAGACGAAAAAATTCCGTTTCCCCAAGAGCCTGGTGGCGTTTCTTGCCATCAATGTGATCGTTTCCGTAGTGAACCTGCGCTACGGTGCCGATGATATTCGCCGCATTTTCCTGCTGGTCTTTGAACGGGCCCTTTTGGCGGTCATGGTCATGGACATGATCCACGACCGGGAGGAACTGCTGCGCTGTATCGATTTTTCCATTATGGGCTGCGCAGCGCTGGCTGTCATCGGCATTGTGCAAACTGTATTTGACTATGATATCGCCTCCGCCCTGCAGCTGACGGAGACCATTACCAGCACCCACATTGCCCCGCGCATGGGCCTTGTCCGCGCCTACAGCACGTACAACGCCATCTCCTACGGCGGCTACTGCGCCTTTATGGCACTTTTGATCCTGTATCGCCTGTACAACACAAAGAGCATTTGGCACAGCGCCGCTTTCGCTTTGAACTTCGTTGCCCTGATCTGCACTTTTTCCCGCAGCGCGTGGCTGTGTCTTGCCGCAGTTTTACTGATCCCCCTGGTGCTGTATCGCACCAAG
>JAZRZT010000125.1:0-4125 GCA_045601475.1 Faecousia sp. | reverse complement strand
GGTGGCATAGCCGAAGCTGTTGAAATCCACAGCGTCATCGCCGAAGGATACCAGAAACTCCATGGTAGGCGCAGCTACCATGTTGCCGTTTTCGTCTTTCACCTGATTACGCAAATAGTAGGGCACATCAAAGGTCAGTTCGAAATTGGAGTAGGCATATTTGGTGCCGAAATAGGTCAGCTTTGCGTTGTGGTACATCAGCACATTGTTGCCCTCCAGCTCCTCTACCGCCACATAAGCAGGATAGCGGACGCTGGTGATAAAATTGGTGGTAAACCAATTTTTATTGAAGATTTCTGTTTCAAAATCCTCGGAGATATTGGGATTTTCCGGTCTTTCGTACTGGGTGAAATTCGCGTTGCAGGCAGAAATCTCTGCGCCGCAATTTCCTGTTTGCAGGAAGCCGATACGGCCCGTCATGCCGTCCACCTTCGACAGTCGAACAACATTCTTCTTATTTACAGCAACGGTCAATCCATGGTCGGTCGTTGCTGTGACAGTCAAGGTAAACTCGCTGCCTGCCTTCACACCCATATTCTTGGGGGCGGCAACCACCTTTGCCTCACCGTTTTCATCATAAACCGTGACGCCCAGCCGCAGCGTTCCGCTATTGGTGATCTCCACTTCCACATTTCCGGGTTCACCGCTCATGGCTTCGATGCTGTCTAAGCCCATGGCGAAAATAAACTTATCGTTTTCGGGAAGCTGGGTGATCTTCAGTTTTGCGGAAACCGAGAACATCGTCTTGTTGGCGGAATCTTCCTGTGCGATGATTTTGGAGATCACACGGGTGCTGGCATACTCGTCAGCGGGAAGGACCAGTTGCCCCTTCTGGGCATATGTGCTGTCTTCCGCGTCAAACCAGTCTGTGCTGTTTAGCTGTCCGTCCACAAGCAGGGAAGTCTCTTTTTCCATCGTGCCCGCTTGTACGGACACAACCGGGGCGATCACCAATAATGCGATGAGGAGCAATGCGATTTTTCTAATTGCTTTCATCTTAACCCCACCTTTTTATTATTTAATGTTTGCCAGCCACTTGTTTTCGTACTCATCGTTTACCTTGGCAACGATCTCGTCCCAGATGGCATCGGCGCTCTTTCGGTCAGCCTTGTTGGATGCGCACAGCTTGGAAACATAAGCAACGTCTGCAAACTTCGTTGCACCGCCGACCTTGAAGATATTGTGTCTGGAAGCCACCTGGTAACAAGGCATTGCCACGGCTTCTTCCAGCAGCTCCACCTGGCTGATCTGGAAGGCGTTCCAGTCAGAGGTGTCCAGTTCGCCCTCAGACAATGTCATAGGCATGGGATTCTTCAGCGCCTTTGCGTAAACCCGATAGCCCTCGTCGGAGTACAGGAAGCTGAGGAAGGCCTTTGCGCCTTCGATGTTTTCACTGTAGCTGGGGATGCAAGCGTTCTCACCGGAGAAGTTGGATGCCACGGTAAAACGAGCGGACTCGATAAAGTCCCAATCCTCCTTGGAGACCTCAAAGCCTTCCACGGTATAGCCTGCGCCGGTCTCATAGTCAGCGATTGCCTTCACGCCGTCATGGACATTGTCGATGGCGGTGATTACCTTACGCAGCTGAGCATCGGACTTGACGGTGGTCAGCTTATCGGTAATGGCAGACAGAACGGGGGTACGCATCATAGCGAAGTTATCCATGTTGACGTCCACGGATGCCATTTCGTTGGCGATCCAGGAGCCGTTGACCATCATTGCAGCCGCATTCTGCAGGAAGCTGGTCTGGGATTCCACGTGGGAGAGGGAGTTAGAGCCATCCATGCGGTAGTCGGGGGTCAGGATCTTCTCGAGAGCCTTCAAAACTTCGTAACGGCCGTCCTTGGTAGTAAAGACGTCCTTGCTGGGGCTGACGCCATTGGCATCGGTGCAGGAGTAGAAGGTTTCGGTGTAACCTTCACGATCGTACTGATAGATCCAAGCATCGCTGAGGTAGCCGTAGTAGCCTTCGGGAGCGAAGTGGCAAGTGGGCGTAATACCTGCGCTGTACAGCTTATCGCACACGATTGCCAATTCATTGGTGGTACGGGGCAGCTCAGTAATACCGGCCTTCTGGAACAAAGCCTTGTTGTAGACGATGCCCACAACACCGCCGCCGTAGGTCAGCTGATAATAGTGACCGTCAGCAGCCTGGGCATTCTTTAGATAGTTGGTGTTGAATTTCTCGATCAGAGGCTTAGCGTCGCCTTCAGCAGTTGCGTTCAGCACATCGTCCAAGGTCACGAAAGCAGAGGTGTCTGCTCTTTCGGAAGTGAAGTACAGGTCCACCGTGTTGTCATCCAGCTCCAAGGTGGAGTTGATGGTCGCTGCAGATGCAGATGCGGTGTAGAACACATAGTACTCAGGGTGCTTTGCATTGAATGCCGCAATGACGTCCTTCAGCCACTGGTCACCCAGACCGGCATTCCAGTAGGCGATCTCAATATCCTTTGTGGGGTCGCCGCTGCCCTGAGGCTTGCCGCCGCAACCGGCAAAACAGCTTGCGCTGAGCATCAGCGCCAAAATCAGCGCTACGATTCGTTTCATGTTTTTCATTTTGATTCCTCCTGTTATCCCTTAATGCCGCCTACGGACACATTGGTGGTAATTACCTTATTAAACACTGTAAACAGCACCAGCGCGGGGATGGATACCAGCACACAGGCCGCAAACAGAATGTCCAGTCTTGCGCGATAAATCATTTCGGTGTTGAACTGATAGATACCAACCGGCAATGTGGGCAGGTTGGGCAAATATAGCAGCGCACTTTCGTAGTTGTTCCAGGATGCCAGCCAAGTGGTCAAAAACAGCGCGCCGAAGATGGGTTTTGCCTGGGGCAGCATCACATTGAAATAGATGCGGAAAGGTCCGCAGCCATCCAATTCTGCCGCTTCCGCGTAGGTCCAGGACATATTTTTGAAGAATGCCCTAAAATACAGGAAGCTGCCTGTCATACCCGCCGCAGAGCAAATAATGTGGGCATAAGAGTCCACCAAGCCCAGCTTGCGGTACAGCGCGTAAGTAGCGCCGCCCGCGCCATAAATGGGAAGCGTCATCACCACCAGAATGATGGTGTATGCCATATTGCTGCCGGGGAATTTATACATAGTGCAGCAGTAGGCAAAAGTAATGGTGACAAAGGTCTGGAGCAACGCGCCTACAACAGAGAAGAAGCAGCTGTTAAACAGCATCTCCCAGAATCCGTTTCCGTTGACCTCCAGTGTAGAAACCACTTCCACAAAGTGATCCCAACGCCACTCCTTCGGCCAGCCGAAAGGATTCATAACGATCTCTGTGTGGGTCTTGCAGGCGGACATCACCGCCCAGAAGAACAGATACACATAAGTAAACGCGATCACCGCAAAAAAGACGGCCACGAAAATATGTAGGATTTTTTCACCGGGAGTTTTTCGGCCCAAGGATTTTATTCTTTTCATTGTCTTCCTCCTCCCGATTAGTAGTCCACATCCTGGAATGCCTTGTCCGTATATTTACGAACAACCAGGGCAATTGCCACGGAAATGACGGTCATTACAAGGCCCACAGCGGACAAGTAGTTGTAGACATTGGATGTGTATTTGGTGCCGGAGCTTTCAATGAGGGTCCGGTACATCCATGCGCTGAGGGTCATGGTTCCGTAATTACCCTTGGTCAGCAGGTAAACCTGTCCGGTCGCACCCAAAATGCCGCAGACCGTCAGCACCATTTTCAGCGCTACGGTAGGCCATACCATAGGCACCACCACTTTGGTGAATTCCTCCACCCAGTTGACACCATCGATCTTTGCAGATTCCAAAACCTCATTGGGAAGTCTTGCAAAGGTGCCACCCCAAATAATCAAATCGCCGGGAAATCCCAACCAAATCATGTTGAGCCAAATGGTATAGTTGGCAAATTGAGAATCTGCCAGCAGCTCCGGCACGTGGTCAAGGCCCAAAATATCCTGCACAAATTTTGCGATGAAGCCGGTAGTACCCACCATTCTGGTGAAGCACATGGCTACGCAAACGGAAAACAGAATAGAGGGCAGGAAGAACAGAATTCTGTAAATTTTATAGCCGGGAACTTTCTTGTAAATAAAGTAGGATACCAACACCCGGGGAATGAAGCAAGCCAGGGAGATGG
>JAZRZT010000124.1:0-3785 GCA_045601475.1 Faecousia sp. | reverse complement strand
CCGAAGAGGGCGATGAAAATGGTGATCACATGGTTGATGGAAACGCCGGTGGAGATGGTGGCTTTCATTTCCTCGTCGTTGTCGGAAAGCGCCTGCACATAGACGTTGGAAGCCATGGAGGCAAGGGAGATCACCGCGTCGAATATGTAGTTGACGCAGCAGACGATGAACGCCACTTCCATGGAAAACAGCTTATGGGCAAAGCCGTACAGCAGGCACACGAACACCAAAACGATGGTATCTGCCACCATGACGAACTTGTAGCCCATTTTGTCAATGAGCTTGCCGATGTAAGGGGCGGCGATAAAGCAGGCCACGGCGGAGATGGCGAAGAGCAAGCTCACAGTGGCGGCGTTTGCCCCGTAGAACAGCACCAGAGCAAAGGGCGCAAAGGTCAAAAACACCTGTTTTCTCGCGCCGTAGAACATCTCCAGCATGTAGTATTTGATGTACTTTTTGTGGAAATAGAATCTTCTTTTGTTGGCATCCGGGGCGCTTTTGCCGGTGAGCCGGGTGTTGATGAGAACGCTGACAAAAATCAGCACCGCCGCCAGGCCGAAGAACCACTGATAGGGCTGTTTGCCGGGAATGAGGGAAAATGCCGCCACGATCACAAGGTAGCCGATCAGTGTACCCACTTGGTTATAGGAATTGTGCATGCCCTGAGCTTGACCGCCCTTGCCGGGGCGGGCATACTGCAGGGACAAGGTGCTCTTCATGCCCAGCTGCATATGTTCGCCTAAGGAGTAGACGCAGATGGCCAGGGTGATGAGGAATTTGTCCGGGGGCAACAGGGCGTGCATGCCCATACCGATGAGCATCACCACAGCGCCGATCTTGTAGATGGCCTCTGCCGACAGCATATAAAACGCCGCCAAAATGAACACCAGCGCAATGCCCGGCAGTTCCCGGAAGAACTCCGTGATGCCCTTGTCCATTTCGCCCATATTGACGATCTCGGCTAAGTAGTTATCCAGCATGCCCCGGTACAGACCGTAGGCCAGACCGCCCAAAAGCACGGAGATCAGAAAGAACCGAAAGGGCGTGCCGGCCAAAAAAGTATCTGAATTTCTCTTCATATTATTCACCGTACTCGGCGATGTAGGGCAGATTACGGTAGTATTCGCCGCAGTCCAGACCGTAGCCGATGACAAAGTGGTCGGGGATCGTAAAGAGGGTCCAGTCGGCGGTGAATTCCACTACTCTTCTGGAGGGTTTGTCCAACAGGGTCACCACATGCAGCGACAGGGGATTTCTTGCTTCCAGAAGGCGGACCACATCCTTCAGGGTCCTACCGGTGTCGATGATATCCTCCACGATCACCACATGGTAACCGGAGATGTCCTGGTCCAGATCCATGGTGATCTTTACCGCGCCCACGGATTCTGTGCCGGCGTAGTAGCTCTTGGCGCACATAAAGCCGATCTCACAGGGCACGGTCACGGCGCGGCAGACATCTGCCATAAATACGAAAGCGCCCTTGAGGATGCTCACAAGCAGGATGGGTCTGCCGTCATAAAGACCGTCGATGGTCTTGCCCACCTCCTGGATCTTGGCTTTGATCTCCTCTTCTGTAATGAGGACGCGCTTAATGTTGTTGCGGAAGGCTTCCTGATTCATGATAGTTCCTCTTTTCTTTATTTTGCGGCGATGGCTTCGATCTCGCACAGAACGCCCTTGGGGAGCGTCTTCACCGCCACGCAGCTGCGGGCGGGCTTGGAGACGAAGTACTTGGCATAGACCTCGTTAAAGGCGGCGAAATCTCCCATATCTGCCAAGAAGCAGGTGGTCTTAAACACGTTTTGAAAGCTGGTACCCGCGGCCTCCAAAATAGCGCCCACATTGCGGCAACTCATCTCTGCCTGGGCGGCGATGCCCTCGGGGATGCTGCCTGTTGCCGGGTCTACGGGGATCTGGCCGGAGGTGTACACAAAGCCGTTTACCTCATAACCCTGGGAGTAAGGGCCGATGGCGCCGGGCGCGTTTTTCGTTTCGATGATCTTCATAGGTATTCCCCCTTTTTCTTCTATTATATAAAGATATTTCCAATCGTCAACAAAAAAGAGGAGGGGCTACCCTCCCAATGTCATTAAGTTTAGGCTGTCATTGCGAGCGCTGTAAGCGCGTGGCAATCCGTAATACCCTTGGGGAACGGATTCTCACGCCTGCTACGCAGGCTCAGAATGACATAGTTTTCTTAACTTAATGACATTGGCTACCCTCCTCTTCTTATTTCAAATCTCCGTTTGCCGGGTTGTTGAGCACTTCTCCGGTTACGGAAAACCGGGAGCCGTGGCAGGCGCAGTCCCAGGAGTGCTCTTCTTTGTTATAATGCAGGGCGCAGCCTAAGTGGGGGCACCGCCGGGTGGTGGGCCACAAAAGATTGACCGCGGCTTCCCCGGCGTTTAGGAAAAGCTGGGGTCTTATAATGCTCCGGGAGGGAGAGAACAGCGCGGCTTCGTCTGTGTTTTCTTCGCAGAGCAGATGGCTTAGTACCCGGGCACTGACCATAGAGCCGGTCATGCCCCACTTATTAAAGCCCGCCGCCACATACAGGTTTTTCGTGTTTGCCGAGTAAGGGCCGATATAAGGAACGCTGTCCAGACTCATGGTGTCCTGGGCGGCCCAGGCGTAGCATTCCTGGGCGTTGGGGTAGTGTTCTTTTTGAAAGGCCCGCAAAGCCGAATAGCTGCCGCCCTGTTTTCCTGTGCGGTGACCGCCGCCGCCCAAGAGCAGATGGCCGTCAAAGCTGCTGAAGGAAAAGCCGGTCTTGCTGTCGTCCACATACATCCCCCCCAGCTGTGGCGCATCCTTTAAGGCCAGCATATAAGAGCGGTGCTGGTACAGCTTGAGAAAGTAGCTGCCATGCTTGTTGAGGAAAGGGAAGTGGGTGGCGATGACCACCTTGTCCGCTTGGATGCGGCCATGGTCTGTCAGTACAGTTGTGCCCACCAGCTCCGTGACCCGGGTGTTCTCAAAAATTTGCAAATCTTTTGCCAAAAAGCCAGCAAGTTTCAGAGGATGGAACTGTCCCTGCTTCTCAAAGCCGATGGCCTGGGCCTGGACAGGGATGGGCAGGTCTTGGGAAAACACGGCGGGGATGCCCAGCCTTTGCAAAGCGGCCCACTCTTTTTCCAGCTTCTTTTTGTCGGCGCTGTAAACGAAGTTTTCTTTTTCCTCCATGGGACAACCGGCCTTTTGACAAAGCGCTTTCAGCTCTGCCACGGCATCCATGTTGGCCTTATAGTAGCCTTTGGCGTATTCCTCTCCCGAAGATCGCAAAAGCTTATGATATAAAAGACCGTGCTGGGCGGTGATCTTGGCGGTGGTACCGCAGGTAGTGCCGCCGCAGATGCGGCCCTGTTCCAAAAGAACCGCATTTGCGCCTTTTTTCTGCAAATAATAGGCGGTGAGAAGACCCGCCATGCCGCCGCCGATCACCGCCACATCCGCCCGGATTTCTCCGGAAAGTTGGGGAAACCGGGGCAGGCTGGAAGTGGCTTGCCACAGTGTTTTCATATCAGCGCTCCAGGTCCTGGATGTCAGCGTAGGTCAGGTCAAAATCGTTTTCCAAATTTTCTGTTGCCAGGTCGTTGTCCATGATTTCAAAGGGCTTTTTCTTTTCCATAATGATCACCTCCCGATTAGTATGGGAAGATCGCCGTTTTATAAACAGGAAAGACTTGGGACAACTTGACTTTTTGGGTATTTTGGTGTACTTTAAAAAAAGAATATCTAAATACAGGAGGTCGCATTATGAATTTAAAATATATCCATCCCGCCGA
>JAZRZT010000123.1:0-3869 GCA_045601475.1 Faecousia sp. | reverse complement strand
TCTGCTTATGCTTGGGGTTTTCGCAAATTACCATTACGCGACCCTTGCGCTTGATGATCTTACACTTTTCGCACATGGGTTTAACGGACGGTCTTACTTTCATACTGTTGAACCTCCATATGAGATCAATGTCTCTAATCTTTACTTGCTTCTCCAGGTGATCCGGCCTCTGGTCAGATCATAAGGAGACATTTGTACGGTTACCTTGTCACCGGGCAAGATCTTAATAAAGTTCATTCGGAGCTTGCCGGAAATGGTGGCCAGAATGGTGTGGCCGTTGCCGATGTCTACCTTGAACATTGCGTTGGGCAGGTTGTCGGTAACGATACCCTCAATCTCAATTACGTCGTCTTTTGCCAAGTTAATTAACCTCCAGTGGCAAGACTTTGCTCAAATAAGCCAAGTCTCTTCGTAATTCGCTGTTGAGTACCTTGTCGCCTGCACGAAGCTTTTCGGCGACCCTGGTATCAGAGCGAAGGACCTTCTTCGCGTGTTTACGCTTCTTACGTTTGGGTCGTTCTAAGGAGCGGTCTTTTCCGTTTGCCAGCATCAGATACTCGCCGTCTGTTCCTATCACATAGAACAGTTCACCAGCATCCCGTCCGGCGGTGGGTTCGACCACGTCTGCAATCATGAATTCAGGTTTACTATCTGGGTCCATAATTAAAGTCCTTCGGCGACGGTGAGTATTTCCGGCTCCCCGTCGGTGATGAGTACAGTATTTTCATAGTGGGCCGAGAGCTTTCCGTCGGCAGTCACCGTGGTCCATTTGTCCTTGAGAACTTTGACCTCAAAGGTGCCTTCGTTGACCATGGGCTCAATCGCCAGGGTCATGCCGGGGATCAATCTGGGTCCACGACCGGGAGCGCCGTAATTGGGCACTTCCGGCTCTTCATGGAGCTGTGCGCCTACGCCGTGACCCACGAAGGTACGCACAACCGAAAAACCGTTAGACTCCACATACGTCTGGATGGCGTGGGAGATATCGGAAACACGGTTTCCTTTTTTCACAAAGCGAAGGCCTTCGAAAAAACTCTGCTTTGTGACATCAATTAACTTTTGCGCCTCGGCACTGACTGTGCCGCAGGGATATGTGGCAGCGCAATCACCATGGAATCCCTTATAGTACGCACCTACGTCTACGGAGACGATGTCACCCTCCTGCAGCGTGTAGCCGCCGGGGATACCGTGGATCACCGTATTGTTGACGCTGATGCAGGTACTCGCGGGGAAGCCGCCATAGCCCAGGAACGACGGTTTTGCGCCCTGGCTCACGATAAAATCGTGAACGGCTTTGTCAATTTGCTTCGTAGATACGCCCGGTCTTACCATTTCCCCTGCCAAGGCACGGGCTGCCGCGGTAATTTTACAGGCCCTGCGCATATACTGAAGCTCTTGTCCATTTTTGATTGCAATCATGCCTTTTCCCCTAACGCCTCCAAGATCCCACGGAATGCGGCCTCGATGGGCTGATCGCCATCCACCAGGCAGAGCTTGCCCTGCTTCTGGTAGTAGTCTTTCAGCACCTCGGTGCTGGCATGGTATACATCCAGACGATGCTGCACCGTTGCCGGTTCATCGTCCTTGCGGATGGACACTTCCTTGCCGCACAGGTCGCAGATACCGTCGGTCTTGGTGGGGTTGTTGACGATGTGATACGTTGCGCCACAGGCGGTACACACACGGCGACCGGACATACGGCCCACGATTTTGCTGTCGTCAACTTCCAAGGAAACTACACGGTCAATGCGGACGCCCTTTGCATCCAGGGCCTCGGCCTGGACCAGGGTGCGGGGCACCCCGTCCAGAATAAAGCCGTTTTCGCAATCGGGCTGGCTCACGCGTTCGGCCACGATGGACAGAATCACATCGTCGGGAACGAGAGCGCCGCTTTCCATGTAACCTTTTACCTGTTTGCCCAGTTCGGAGCCATTTGCCATGGCCTCGCGGAGCATATTCCCGGTGGAAATGGTGGGAATGTGCAGTGCCTCATGGAGAAGCTCTGCCTGCGTTCCCTTTCCGGCGCCGGGAGCGCCTAACAGAATGATGTTCATTCTACTCCTCCGGCTTAGTCCAGGAAACCCTTGTAATGACGCATCAGCATCTGAGCTTCCAGCGCCTTCACGGTCTCCAGGGCAACGCCCACAACGATGATAACGGAGGTACCGCCGATGGCCAGGCTCTGCACATCAGGCATCACGTTGCCTGCCACCATGGGCAGACCGGCAACCACTGCCAGGTACACAGCGCCAAAGACGATGATCTTGTTGATGACCTTCTGAATGAACTCAGAAGTAGGCTTGCCGGGACGGAAGCCGGGGATAAAGCCGCCGTTCTTCTTCAGGTTGTTGGAGATCTCCACGGGATCGTACTGGATGGTGGAGTAGAACCAGCTGAAGAAGAAGATCATCAGCACGTAGAAAGCAAAGTAGATCCAGCTCTGGGGGCTGAACACATTCTCGTACCACCAGCCGCTGGTCTTGCCGGTGAAGGCACAGATGGTAGCGGGGATAGAGCAGATGGAGGAGGCAAAGATGACGGGCATAACACCGGACATGGCCACCTTGATGGGCAGGTTGGTGTTCTGGCCGCCGTAGATCTTACGGCCTACCACGCGCTTGGCATACTGAATGGGTACGCGGCGCTCTGCGTCATTGATGAATACGATGAAGATCACCAGCAGGGCCATAGCCACCACGATGATCAGATCCACCCACCACTTCATACCGGCCATGACTTCGATGGCACCGGGCAGACCGGCAACGATATTGGCAAACAGGATCATGGAGATACCATTGCCGATACCGAACTCGGTGATCTGCTCGCCCATCCACATGACGAAGCAGGAGCCTGCGGCGAAGGCCAGGATAATGACGATCGCGGAGGTCCACTTGTCAGCGTCGGCCTGCATAAAGCCGGAAGCGGTACACATGGTCCAGTAGGCAAAGCCCAACAGAAGGCCCAGGCCCACGGTGGTGTAGCGGGTGATGCGCTCGATCTTCTTCTTACCGACCTCGCCCTCTTCTTTTGCCATACGCTCCAGAGCGGGGATGGCAACGGTGAGAAGCTGGATGATAATGGAAGCGTTGATATAGGGCTGGATGCCCAAAGCCAGGACAGATGCCTGAGACAAAGCGGAACCGGACATGACATTGTACATACCCAGGATCGTATTGCTCAGGGTGCCTGTTGCTGTAAAGGCAGATGCCAGAGCTGTCTGGTCGATGTAGGGCACCGGGATGGCGCTGACCAGTCGGTAGACCAGCAGCACCAGCATGGTGAACATCAGCTTTTTACGCAGCTCGGGAATACGCCAGGCGTTCGCCAGTGTAGAAAACACTTACACCACCTCGGCCTTTCCGCCTGCCTGCTCGATTTTTTCCTTTGCAGACTTAGAGAAAGCCGCTGCCTTAACAGTAATCTTCTTGGTCAGGGTGCCGTTGGACAGAACCTTCAGACCGTAGGGGCAGGCATCGATGATGCCCTTTTCGATCAGAGCAGCAGCATCAACCACAGCACCGTCCTCAAAGCAGTTCAGAGCAGCCAGATTGATGGCAGTCAGAGGCTTTGCGAAGATGTTGTTGAAGCCACGCTTGGGGATGCGGCGAACCAGAGGCATCTGGCCGCCTTCGAAGCCGACGCGGGTCTTGCCGCCGGAACGGGCGTGCTGACCCTTGTGGCCACGGCCGCCGGTCTTACCGTTGCCGGTACCGACACCACGGCCCTTGCGCTTGCCCACGAAAGTGGAGCCAGGCACAGGAGCAAGTTCGTGAAGTTTCATACTTGTCTCCTCCTTATTCTACTTCGGTAACCTGCAGCATGAAGCCGATCTTGGCGATCTTGCCGCGGGTCTGGGTGTTGTCGGGCTG
>JAZRZT010000122.1:0-11671 GCA_045601475.1 Faecousia sp. | reverse complement strand
CCGGGATAGTGCCGGGGGTCGAATGTGGACACATTTTCGTACTTTTCAGAAAAGCCTTCAAACATCTCGTTCCCCTCGACCATAATCCGGGTCTTGAGACCCGTGGGTTCTTCTGCCATGCGGTCCTTGGCCACGATCTTGTGGAGCACGATGGCCGGATTACCCAATACGGTATTCAGATCTCCGATCATCTTCTCATAAATGGCCTTCAGATCGATGGTAGGGTCTTCCATAACGGCGGAAATATCCTGCTCGCCGCCACGCCAATGGACATACGCCTGATCAAACTCCCCTAAACTCTCTTTCACCAAAGAGAGAATGTGCATGGTGAAGGGGTACAAAGAAATATTGACCTTGCTCAGTGTGCCGGGGATCAGCACCGGCTCTCTGTCGGGGTGCCACATAAACTGAGGGGCGACACCTTGGGCGCCGATAGCAATCTGAACAATGTACAGATCGGGCAGGTCTTTGCCGGCATCCACAGCCTCCTGCCAGTATTTTGCCAGGCAGTTGGCAAGAGAGTAGGTGTGGTCCTGCTCTTCACCCAAATTCATGCCGCCGGAGGTATAGCCGGACCAGGTGACTTTCTCTAAGTCCAGTTTCTGATTATCCTTTCGGTGCAGACCGAACACATTTTTCATAGGTGTCAGGATCTTGTCCTCTTCCGCCATAGGCACCGCATGACCCACGGCATTGGACTGACCCAACAGCACAAACAATGCTTTTTTCTTCATAATCTTCTCCTAAAAAAGCCGGAAGCCGTGTGGCTTCCGGCCAATGATTTATTCTTCTACAATGACAGCGGTGTGGTGATCCACATCGGTGCCGTTATGGTTGGTGAGGAAAGAGATGTTGTTGGTAGTGGCGATATGAGGCTGGGTCACGCCGTCATTGTGGACAGCGGCCACATAATGGTTGCCGAAAGGCTTGCCCTCATACTCTACGTAGATGGGTTCCGACCAGTTCACCAAATCCTCAGAGAAACGCAGCTGAGTTATATCCTTCACATTTTTAATGCCGGGGGTGTGGGAAGGGATCACCTGGCAGGCTGCCATCATATACTTCTTCTGATTCTCCAGCCACAGCACACGGGGGTGCCATGCGTTGTCAATGAGCTTAGTCTCCTTGCCGAAGTTGCCGGCTTCGCAGAACGCGCCGTTATAGTACTTCACAAAGTCGCCCATAATGCCGTCGGTACGCTTGCGGGTACGGGCCACGTACACGTCACAGCTGTCCCAGCAGGAAATGCGCATATCTGCCCGGACGATATTGTAGAACAGGTAGATGTACTCACCTTCCGGCTCGACGAAAATGGAAAAGTCGCCGCTGCCCAGGCCGATAATGCCTTCGGGCTGGCCTTTCACATTAATGCCGTCGGGATTAAACCGCTCGGTAAAGCACACCTCTTCTGCAGAAAGCACCCAGCGGTCAAAGATCCAGTTTTTGCCCTCGTCGTCAGAGTGCATGAGTCCCACATGGCGGAAGTCGGAGTCGTAGGCGGGCTTGTCACTGTAACCCAAAGCATCATAGCCGGTACCCTGGCCGTTCCATCCTGCTTCGTTGTGGAAGAAGCAGAAGAAACGATGGGTGTTGGGGCAGATGTACAGGCCAAAGGGCCAAATGCTGCCGCGGGCCTTGATGCCATCGGGATACTTGATCTTGTCGTAGGCATACTCAGCATGGCCCACACAGAAATTGGTATGGATGGGATACTTGTGCTCCAGATCCTCCAAAGTCTTGCCGGCGAACATGCCGATATGACCCATATGGGAATGGCCGCTCATGGCCCACAGAGTGCCGTCCACATCCCGGTACATGGGGGTGGTGCCGTCTTGGTAAATATTATTCTTCTTCAAAAAAGGGCACGTGGACTTACCTGTAATTTTCACTTGAACGCTCATATGTATGTCCTCCTTATTGTTTCTATTATTATAGGTTTCTCTGTAAAGAAAGTCAACCTAAGGTTTCCCTAACAATCTGCATCTTCTTTGTTGACGCAAGGGGCGGCAAATGGTAAAATCATGCCATAAGAAAAGGGAGTGAAGTCTATGATTCGTATCGGTATTGTTGGCTACGGCAATTTGGGCAGGGGTGTGGAATGCGCCATCCGGCAAAACGAAGATATGACGCTTATGGCGGTATTTACCCGCCGGGACCCGGAGACGGTACATATCCCCACCGAAAATGTACCCGTGGTATCTTTACAGGAAGTATCCGCCTGGAAGGACCGGATCGATGTGATGATCCTCTGTGGCGGCAGCGCCACAGATCTGCCGGAAATGTCTCCGGAATTGGCAAAATATTTCCATATCGTGGACAGTTTCGATACCCATGCCAGAATACCCCAGCATTTTGAAGCGGTAGACAACGCCGCTAAAGAAGGAAACAAAGTTGCTGTCATCGCCGCCGGCTGGGATCCAGGCCTATTCTCCGTCAACCGGCTGTACGGTCAGGCTTTCCTTCCCCAGGGCAAGGACTACACCTTCTGGGGCATCGGTGTCAGCCAGGGCCATAGTGACGCCATCCGCCGTATCCCCGGCGTGAAAGACGCCCGGCAGTACACCATCCCCGTACCCCAGGCCATGGACCGGGTGCGCTGCGGAGAAGAGCCGGAACTGAGCGCCCGGGAAAAGCACACGCGGTACTGCTATGTGGTGGCGGAAGAGGGGGCGGACAAGGCGGCCATTGAGCAAGCCATCAAGACCATGCCCCACTATTTTGCCGACTACGACACCACCGTGGAGTTTATCTCCATGGAGACCCTGGAAATGAACCACAAGGGTATGCCCCACGGCGGCTCTGTGATCCGCACCGGCCGCACCGGCTGGGAGGAAGAAAACCATCAGACCATGGAGTTCAAGCTGACCCTCTCCTCCAATCCCCAGTTTACCGGCAGCGTACTTGTCGCCTGCGCCAGAGCCGCAGTAAAAATGAGCTGTCGCGGTATTTCCGGCTGTCAAACCGTCTTTGATATCCCGCCGGCAGATCTGGTGGCCACGGACCGCAATGATCTGATTGCCGCGCTCTTATGAAAAATCCCCCCGTTTCCAAGGAAACGGGGGATTGTTTTAGTTTTTCCAATTGCGGTAGGTATAGTTTTCCGGGATGGGACTTGCGTAGCCGGAAAGTGCCAGGGGGATCATGGTCTTGCTGACCTTGCCGAAGGTGGCGCGGTAATGGATGGAGGACTTTGTGACCAGGATCTTCTGCTTCTTAGGGTCGATGCCGTGGGAATAGAATATCTCTATATCAAAAGGCTGGCGGGACAGGGTCGTCACGATCACCGTATTGCCGGTAATCTCCAGCACAGCGGTGTCGCCATGGTCTGAGATCACCCCGTGCTGGACAGGGCCTTTCAGTACATACTTGCCGTCGGTAAGCTTCTTCACCGTGGCCGTCACTTCCAAAGGACCGCCGGAATACTCCGGATCACTCCAACCGCCCAGCTGCAGTTTTACCTCATTGCCCTCGCCGGCAGCAATGCAGGCCTTTACGCTTTCGGGGTCCAGAATGGTGGCAAGGGCCGCGCCGGTAATGCCCCGCTGTAAAATCCTGCGCAGGATATGGGTGGTATCCCCCACGCCGCCGGCGCCGGGGTTGTCCGATGCATCTGCCAGGGTCACAGGACCTTCTTCCCGGAGCGCAATGTCCAACGCGCTGTCCAGATCCATATAGTCCGCCTTCAGATGGGGGATGCGCTCCCAGATGGCGCCTGCCAGGGTGTCGGCCAGCTCTTCCGCCAACGCCTCATTGCCGTCTGTGACCACCGTCACGGACATGCCCATTTCCTGGATATCCGCAGGGAAAAAGCCGTGGGCAAAGCGAACACGCACCACACCGGGTGTCTTTTCTAAGTTTTCTACCAGTTCGTACAGGGGGCGCAGTGCCTCAGTCTCATGAGACAGAAGCGGCTGCAGGAAGGGGATGCGCCGATAGGCCATGACCGGCCGGCAATCGCCGTCCAACGTCTTTTCCATCAGTTTTGCCAAGGCAACGCCGGTGTCGTAAACGTCCACATGAGGATATGTATTATAGGGGATCAGCGCAGTGGCGCAGCGGGCCATCTTTGCGGTAATGTTGGCATGCAGGTCCAAAGATGCCATAATGGGGATCTCCCAGCCCAACTCCCGGCGCAAAAGCTCCATAAGGTCGCCTTCGCCATCGGGATGGTCCACTGCCACCATGGCGCCGTGGACGTCCAAAAGAACACCGGCAAAAGGCCCCTCCTTGCGGATCACGTCCAGCACCTTCTCCACCACAAAATCATAAACCTCCCGGGTGACAGGGCCGCTGGGGGTGGCATACAGCGCCACCGTGGGCACCAGTTCCACATCCTCCCGGGACGCAAACACACTCAGATATGCGCTCAGCTCCGTACTCACTTTTCGCAGATTGGGGAACACCTGATCCCCCACAAGAAAGCGGTTGCAGCGGAATGCCTGCACATCTGCGGGTTTGGGGCAAAACACATTGGTCTCATGGCGAAATTGGATTGTAAGGATCTTTTTCATGAAAATCTTCGCCTCCATCAACAAGTTTACAAACTACCGTTCCCCTGTATTATAGTGGGCAGAAATCGTTTTTTCAAGGAAACACAAAAATTATTTCTATTTTCTTTGTATCATAAACGCCCGGGAGATATCCCGGGCGTTTTGTTTTTACTTTTGCAGCACTTCCGTGCCGTTTTGGGATATTCTTTCCAAAACCGCCACTCCCAACTTTTTGCGGATCATTTCCGCCGCCGGGCCAAGGTTGGGGGCGCGGCCGACCATATTGTGAGCATCGCTGCCCAAAAGGTGGATCTGTCCTTTTTTCAAAAGTTTCATTGCCAAGGGCCGCAGCCACGGGTCTAAGAAACACGCCCCATTAGCCTGCACCAGCACCGGCAGCTGGGCCAGCGTTTCCGGGATGCCCTTGGTGCGGAAGGGGCGGATATACCGGTCGATGTGGGCGATGATAGGCGTCAAACCCTGTTGCAGGGCGATCTTTTCCAGCTCCCGGCACATACGGGGCGTCCACTGTCCGTCCGGCATCTCCACCAAGATATATTTTGTTCCCTGGATGGCCAGGCGCTCCAAATCCTCGGAATCGCTCATGCCGGTATAATAAAACATCTCTGCGCCCAGGAGAACCTTAGGCAAGCCCTCGCATTTGGCCATTTCTTCCGAAAGCGCGCTAAAGGCGGCGTCACGCCGTTTCAAAAAACTTTCCACATTTTCCCGTTGGGGGTAAAAATGGGGCGTTGCCACCACCGTGTGGATTCCCTGCGCCGCTTCCATGCGCAGCATGGCTACAGACTGCTCCAAAGATGCGCTTCCGTCGTCCATCTGCGGCAGTATATGGCTATGGAAATCGATCACAGGTGTTCCCCCCCTTCCGGTGTTTATTGTTCCTTCTTTCTGCCTTTTACAACAAAACCAACAACGATCGTGCCAAACGCCGCCAGCGGCACCAGCCACAAAAGAAGCTTTGTGTTTAATCCAGTTTCCTCTTCCCTCTGCACCGGTTGGGTGGGGTCGATCACCATGTCGTTGCCCGATGTGGGTTCGGTAGGTGTGGTGACAGGGTCAGTCTGCTCTACCACCGGCTCGGTGGGTTTTGTTACAGTTTCCGTAGGCTTCGTTGTAGTCGGCTCGGTGGGTTTTGTGGTAGGCGCAGTGGGTTTTGTGCTCCCGGTTGCCGGGGCAATCACATAACCGCAAACTGTGCAGGTCTGCGCCTTTGTGTCTGTGGCCGCAGTGCCGGGCTTATGGGCCTGCTGATCTGCCTTGTCGCCGCAAACGCTACACGAGTGCCAATGATTTGTTTTATCGCTTTCCCATTTCTGCGCATATGTATGGGTGATCTTTCTTTCGTATCCGCAGGCAGAGCAGGTTTTATCGCAGGCATTGTCAAAAGCATGCTTTGCGTAGCTTCCCTTTTCACTACAGCCGGAGCATTTGTACCAGTGACCCGCATCGTCGGTTGTGTAAGTGGTTGCGTAGCTGTGCTTGTGCTGGATTGTTTCCATGGACAAAGTAACCGTATCGGATTTTACGGTATTGCCATACTTGTCCGTTACCGCGCAATACACTTGCCGCCCGTCACAGGCGGCATCCATGGTTGCCCCATAAGTCGCTGTGGTGACCGATGTCTTCACAAAGGATGCGCTGCCCTTATCCTTGCTATACCAGGCATAGGTGAGACCGTCGCCGGTTGCCTCCACGGAAAGCGCAACAGTCTCCCCCTCTTTGGCTGTTACCGAGACGGGCTGCCGGGTAATTGCCGCCGTTTTCTTCATGGTGATGGTTGCAGTTTCCGTCCGCTTGCTCGCGCCCACATTGACCACAACGCAGTATACCTGTCGTCCGTCCACCGCCTCTGTCACGGTCACCCGATAGTCAGGTCCCGTGGCGGTTTGATCAATCTGGAACTGACTGTCGGCCTTGTCCTTATAGTACCATTTATAGGTCATTTGGGTGTTTGTAAGATTTGTTGCCTCCACACTGATGGTGACAGTTTCTCCCTTTCCCGCCGTCACAGAGGCCGGTTGTGTTTGAATCACCGGTCTGAGCATTTCGTCTACAGGGATATTCTCGCTGGCACTGACCGTCATGGCAACCATAGACAAAAAGCCCAGAGCCAGGATCAGCGCCAATATGAGTGTAAAAATACGCTGGAATTTTTTCTGCATAGGTAGTCCCCCACTAATGATCTCTATTTTTTGATACCAAAGCGCTGAAGCTTGTCCCGCTGCGCGGCGACCTGCTCATTAGATACGCTTCCGGTTTTTTCGCTCCAGGTGCGGATATTTTTGCCATGGCGGGTCACCGCCAAAAACGCCCGGGAGCACCAAGCCGCCGGCAAAAGCCAGGCTTTTCCTCTGCACCAAGGGAATCGGTCTTCCAGTTCCGCCTTCGGATAGAACACCTTGCCCCAAAGTGCTTTGCCCTTGCCGCCGGAAAGGCTCACGGCATTGAGCACTGCTCTGTCTGTCATACCGTGGCTTCCGCTGGTAAGGATATACTGCCCCAGTTCCTCCAGAAGAGGTGTCCCCTCTCCGTCCGCGAACCAACATTCAGAAAGGGCCTCTATGTTCCGGGCAAATTCCAAAAGGTTCAGTTTCTTTAGTTCCTGTTCCACCCGCGCTTCATCAAAGGCAGGCTTATGAAGATGGCGGTTGACCCACACATCCAGCACGAACCGCACGCCCACACCGCCGGATACAAAATGATTTGCCAAGTGGCAGATGGTGTTCAGGTAGAATCCCTCGGGAGTCAAGACGTTTCCCTCCGCATACTGCCAGCCGGGATTGATACCCGTTCCCACAGGCGTGGCATGGTGCAAAAGATTGGGGTGGAACTCCACCTCCACGTCCCCGGGGAAGCGGTAGTTTTTATGGTTGCCGTCGCCGTGGCCGGCCACCCCGCCCATGGTCTTGGCAATCTGATCAATGGCCGGATAATCCTTGGTATACACCAGCACATCGATGTCGCACATGGTGCGCAGGGCAGGCACGGGATAGCTGTGTTTCAGCACCGCACCCTTGAGGAAGATGTGGGGAACATCCGCTTCCTCCAGCGCCTTTTCCAAACTATTTTTGTAGTATTCCAGTTGCGCATCCCGGAAGATAGCGTTATGGAACGCCATGGACAGCGTTGTCTGCACCTCATGGGGAACGGCTTTCCCCTGCAATCCGTGGTAGGCCAACGCCTCCACCTTGTGGGCCTTGGCAAGGCGCAAGAACAACCGCCAATCCACCTCTTCCGGGATCTCAAACGGCTTGTTGCAGACCGCTTGCGCCAGCGCTCCCACCAACAGGGTATATTCACTTCTCACAGGCGGTCACATCCTTTTTAGTATTTTCTCCAAACCATCTTGTCCACCACGCCGGTGTAAGACTGGATCAGCTTGACCACCTTGGTGGATACATTTTCTTCCACATAATCGGGCACGGGAATGCCGTTGTCACCCTCTTGCACCATAGTCACAGCGGTGTCCACGGCCTGGAGTAAGCTCCTCTCGTCGATGCCCGCCAGCACAAAGCCTGCCTTATCCAAAGACTCTGGACGCTCGGTGGAGGTGCGGATACACACCGCGGGGAAGGACTTGCCGATGGAGGTAAAGAAGCTGCTTTCCTCCGGCAAAGTGCCGCTGTCAGATACCACCGCGAAGGCGTTCATCTGCAGGCAGTTGTAGTCATGGAAGCCCAGAGGCTCATGGCGAATGACCCGCTTGTCCAGCTTGAAGCCGGAAGCTTCCAAGCGATTGCGGCTTCTGGGGTGGCAAGAGTACAAAATGGGCATATCGTACTTCTCGGCCATTTTGTTGATTGCAGTAAAGAGGGAGTTGAAGTTCTTCTCCGTATCAATGTTTTCCTCCCGGTGGGCAGACAGGAGAATGTACTTGCCCTTCTGAAGACCCAGGCGGGCATGGATATCGGAAGCTTCGATTTTGGATAGGTTGTTACGGAGCACCTCTGCCATGGGAGAGCCGGTCACATAGGTGCGCTCCTTGGGCAGACCGTTATCCGCCAAGTACCGGCGGGCATGCTCGGAGTAGCACAGGTTTACATCGGAAATGATATCCACGATGCGGCGGTTTGTCTCCTCCGGCAGGCACTCATCCTTGCAGCGGTTGCCCGCCTCCATATGGAAGATGGGAATGTGCAGCCGCTTGGCGCCGATCACGGACAGGCAGGAGTTGGTATCGCCCAGCACCAACACAGCATCGGGCTGTACCTCTACCATGAGCTGGTAGGACTTGGCAATAATGTTGCCCATGGTCTCGCCCAGATCCTTGCCCACGGCATCCAAATACACATCGGGGTCTTCCAGCTGCAAGTCGTGGAAGAACACGCCGTTTAAGTTATAGTCATAGTTCTGTCCGGTATGGGCCAGCAGAGTATCAAAATACTTGCGGCACTTGGTGATCACCGCCGCCAGGCGGATGATCTCCGGGCGGGTGCCCACAATGATCAGCAGCTTCAGCTTGCCGTTATTCTTAAAAGAAGCCATGGTCAGTCCTCCACTTTCTCGAAGAATGTATCGGGTCTTTGCGGATCAAACTGTTCGTTTGCCCACATGAGGGTCACAAGGTCCTCAGTTTCGCTCAAATTGATGATGTTATGGGTGTAACCGGGGAGCATATGGACCGCCTGGATCTTCTCGCCGGAAACCTCAAAGTTCAGCACCTCATCGGAGCCGATTCGCCGTTGCTGGATCAGCGCACGACCTGCAACCACAATGAAGAATTCCCACTTGGTGTGATGCCAGTGCTGTCCCTTGGTAATACCGGGCTTGCTGATATTCACAGAGAACTGACCGCAATTGACGGTTTTCAGCAGCTCTGTAAAGCTGCCACGGTCATCGCAGTTCATTTTCAAATCAAAGATGGCACCCTCTTTGGGCAGGTAGCTCAGATAGGTAGAATACAGCTTCTTGGCAAAGCTGCCTGCGGGAATCTCCGGCATCATAAGGGTCTTGGGTTGCTCCTTGAAGCTGTGGAGCAATTCCACGATCTCACCCAAAGTCACCTTATGGGAGACAGGTGCGGCGCAATAGCGGCCGTTATCCGTCAGTACTGTTTCGATACCGTCAAATTCACAGCGGTGTTCCTTGCCCTCCAGAGCGTCCAGCATTTCCTCCACCAGATCATCGATGTACAAAAGCTCCAGCTGCACAGAAGAGTCGCTCACCTGAATGGGCAGGTCATTGGCTATATTATTGCAGAAGGTGGCAACGGCGCTGTTGTAATTGGGGCGGCACCATTTGCCAAACAGATTGGGGAAGCGGTACACCAGCACCTTGGCGCCAGTCTCCTCCCCATACTGGAACATCAATTCCTCTCCGGCCTTCTTACTCCTGCCGTACTCGCTGTCGTAGCGGCCGATACAGGTGGCCTGAATAGAAGAAGAGATCATCACCGGGCAGGTGTTCTTATGCCGTTTCAGGGTGTCCAGCAAAGCAGACGCAAAGCCGAAGTTGCCCTGCATGAACTCCTCTTGCTTCTGGGGGCGGTTCACGCCCGCCAGATTGAACACAAAATCCGCCTTTTGGCAGTACTCGTCCAAAAGTTTAGGATCGGTATCCATATCGTATTCGTAGATTTCTTCCACGGCCACCTTCCGGGTGCGGTTTTTGCCGTCCCGGATGGTTTTCAGGGTCTCGGTTAAGTTCCGACCCACAAACCCTTTGGCGCCGGTAATCAGAATGTTCATAAGCAAACCTCATTTTCCGAACAATACTTTACTGATTTTTGTTCTTTCTAAAAGCTTGGTTAGCAATGGCAAAAACACGCTATACCCAACCGCAATACACAGTGTAAATATGCAAGTATACACCCACATGTTTTCTGCAAAAATATTCGACCCGATAATTTTTACAAGCATCATATATGCTATAGGTAAATATTCAGACAAAAATATACATGAGAGTACATATACCTGCAATGATTTTTTGCCAAGATCCTCAAATCCCCGCATAATAAGCGGTAATTTCTCTTTGTGGCACAGCCTGGACATAATCATTTCAAAGGTAGTCAGCACAAAAATACAACCCATGAGACCAATGAGCCATCTAAATAGGTTTACCGGCATATGCCGCCACAATCCATTCTCTCCAAAGAATCCGGTGGTATAAATATAGTGGTCTTTCTTGTAGAACAGCATCATAATCGGGAAAACAATCAAGCTCACGTACCGCAAATGATACAGTTTTCTCATCCATATGCTATCCTTATATCTTGCGTAGAAATATCCTAGCAAAAAGTACGGATATACATACAAATTTACCCGTGCGTTGGGAAACATTGCAATAATTGATACGCCCACTACCATCAACAAAAACTGCACTACTATACAATCTGTAATCTTAGCTGAAATACCCACCACAACTGACGCTGCCAAAACGGCCCACAAAAACCAATATTGATTGAGATGGCTAAGCCAACCACCACTAATAAGCACAGAAAAACTACCACTGGCTAAAACACCACGCAATACTTCGACAAGCAAAAAGTATAACACGCCACACATAATAATAGGTTGCAGCAATGCCTGCGTTCGATGTATCAGCAATTCAGAAAGCGACCTTTTTTCCGCAGAATAAAAATAAAGGAATCCACTAATCATCATCAACAGTGGCATGTGGAAGCTATAAATACCTTTGAACACTATATTCTCAAAGAAATCAAACGTTCCTATGCTACAGTACTGTATGCAATGCCCCCATAACATAAGAAAGATTGCAAAGCCACGGACCACATTTATATATGTGCGACTATTTATTTTGGGAATGATGCAGCTTGATGATCGTACTGTTTCCATAATGTATCCACCACTTTATTTCTGATCCAGCTCGTCACGGATATACTGAAGGCTCAGTAGCTTTTCCTGCACCTCGGCCACATTCAGCAGCTGGGTGTTGGAGGAATTGAATTCCGTTAGGGGATTTCTCTCCACGTTACCCTCCTTCAGATACTTGTCGTAATTCAAATCCCGCTTGTCGCAGGGGACGCGGTAAAACTGGCCCATATCAATAGCCCCGGAACATTCCTCGTTGGTGAGCAGGGTTTCGTACATCTTCTCGCCGTGGCGGATGCCAATGACCTTGATCTCATGACCGGGGGCAAACAGGCCGGTAACCGCCTGGGCCAGCACCTCAATGGTACAGGCAGGCGCTTTCTGCACCAG
>JAZRZT010000121.1:0-8046 GCA_045601475.1 Faecousia sp. | reverse complement strand
CCGGCATCCACCGCCTCTTGGTAGCACCGCAGCACATCTTCTGCCGTGTGGGGTCTGCCGCAGGCTTTTAGCACATGGTTTTCCATGGTCTGGGGGTTGATGCTCATGCGGTCCGCGCCGCTTTCCCGGATCAACCGGAGTTTTTCCCCGTCCAAGGTGTCGGGTCTGCCGCCCTCTACGGTAAATTCCACACATTCGGAAAGATCAAAGCTGTCTTGGATGCTCCCCATAAGACGGGCCATTTGCTGAGAGGACAGGGTGGTGGGGGTACCGCCGCCAATGTAGACGGAGAGTACCTTTTTGCCGGAATCGGCTAAAAGCCGGCCTGTGATCCGCAGTTCCTGCTCCAAGGCTTCCAAATAGGGGGTCAAAAGTTCCGTGCGCTTACCGATGGTACGGCTGACAAAGCTGCAGTAGGCACACCGGGTGGGACAGAACGGGATGCCCACATATAAAGATACATGGTGGTCATCCATCTTGTTCTTTGCCGCTACGGTGGACAGGGAGCAGTCTACGGCCAGCTTTGCCCGCTCCGGGGATACGAAATAGGTATCTTTCATCATCTTCTGGGCGGAAGCGGCACTGCCGCCCTCCAAAAGATGGCGGGTGGTGATCTTGGTGGGCCGCACGCCGGATAAAGCGCCCCAGGCCGGGGCTCTGGGCAGGTGCTCCAGAGCGGCCAGATAGTAGCTTTGCTGCAAACAGCGGCGGCGGGCGCGGACAGTTTCCTCTTTGGCCAGCAGACGGCGCACAGCCCGGCTGGTCTTGCCCTCCAAGGTGATGGAGGTTACTGCCGTGAGCCACTTCTTGCCCCGGTGCAGACGGGAGACCGCCTCCCCTTTGCCGTCGATGGTCTCGGCGGGGAACAGGGCCATTTGCAGTTGTTCGATGGCATAACGGTCGTCATGCCCCACAAGCGTCAAATTCATCCCATCACCTGTAAATACGGATTGCTCCGCTTTTCTTCGGAAAGTGTGGATGCTTCCCCGTGGCCGGGAAGCACAGTATATTCCCCTTCCAGACCGGCCAGTCTTGCCAAAGACTTGCGCATATCCCGGGGAGAACTGCCGGGAAGGTCTGTTCTGCCGCAGGTGCCGGCAAACAGGGTGTCGCCGGCAAACATGGCATCTTCGCACAAAATGCACACACCGCCAGGGGTATGGCCGGGGGTGTGCAGGATATGAAAGGTTAGGCCGGCCTTTTCCACCACGTCCCCTTCGCCATAGTGATCGGTGTAGGGAATGGTGCCTAAAGTGAGCCGGTTAGGCAGAGTCAGATCTTCTCTGTGGATGTAGACCTGACAGCCGGTCTCCTCTGCCAGGGCTTTCACGCCTCCCACATGGTCAAAGTGACCGTGGGTGAGGAAAATGGCTTCGATCTTCTTGCCCCGGCACAGGGCCGCTTCCAAAATGGGCTCGGGCTGAAAACCCGGGTCGATGACCACGCAGGTGTCGGCGTCATCGCCGTAGACCAGATAGCAGTTGGTGTACAGGGCGCCACCCTGAATGGTGATAATGTTCATAAGATTATCCTCTTCTGGGGCTGTCCATAAGCTGGTCGGTGTCCAAAATCAAGGTCACCGGGCCGTCGTTGACGGACTCCACCTGCATATCAGCGCCGAAAATGCCGTGCTGGGGCGCAAAGCCCAGCTTTTCACATTCTTTTAGGAACTGCTCATACAGCCGGTTGCCCAAATCGGGGGGCGCGGCGTCTGTGAAGCTGGGGCGGCGGCCCTTGCGGCAGTTACCGTACAGGGTAAACTGGCTCACCACCAGCACCTGTCCGCCCACATCCGTCAGGCTCAGATTCATTTTTTCATTTTCGTCCTCAAAGACCCGCAGGCCCAGGGCCTTTTCTGCTAAGTATTTGCAGTGGGCCTCGGTATCGTTGGGGCCAACGCCCAAAAGGATCAGAAAGCCCTTGCCGATCTTGCCGGTCACCACCCCGTCGATGGTAACGGAGGCGGAATTTACTCTTGTCAGTACAGCGCGCATGGAAAATCTCCTTAGTTTTGTCCTCTTCTGGTGCCCAGCACATCGGGCACATTCAGCAGTTTGTTGCGGATGTCCTCCAGCTCTTTCACGTTTTTCACCTCGAAGCGCACAGTAAACACACTGTGGCCGCCGGGAACATCCTTACCGGCCAATTCCTTTACCCGGACCTTGGCGGTGGTCATGCACATGGCAATGTCCAACAAAAGGCCGTCACGGGTCAGGCAGTCCAGCTCCAATGTGGTGTCAAAGGGCTGTTCGGCCACATTATCCCAGCGGACACGGACCCAGCGGGCAGCCTGCTCGGGGTCGTAAGCGCCGATGGTATTGGGGCAGTCTGCCCGGTGGATGGAAACGCCGAAGCCCTTGGTGATAAAGCCGATAATGGCATCGCCGGGCACAGGGGTGCAGCACTTGGAGAACTTGATCATGCAGGAATCGATATCCTCCACGATAACGCCGTTGACGGCGTGACGATTGCGCTTCTGATTGCCCTCGGGGGTGATCCGCAGAGGATTCTGCTGGACCTTTTCCACAGGCTGGGCCTTGGCGGCCTTGTGGATATCGTCCCGGATACGGCCTAC
This sequence comes from Faecousia sp., assembly GCA_045601475.1. Lineage (GTDB taxonomy): Bacteria > Bacillota > Clostridia > Oscillospirales > Oscillospiraceae > Faecousia. Next base: position 5,471 of record JAZRZT010000121.1, on the reverse strand, counting down.
GGCTTTGGTGGTGGTCAGACCGCCGTAACCGATGGCGGCGTACATATCATCCCAGCTGTCGAAGGCCAGCTTCTTTAAGAGGCTCTGCTGCAACTCGTCATCCAGGGTGTGGGGCAGGGGCAAAAGCAGGCGGCGCATTTCCGCTTCGAAGCTGGACTTGCCGTGGAGGATGTTCTCCTCCCGCTTTTCCTTTTTGAACCACTGCTTGATCTTGGTGCGGGCCTGGTTGGACTTGCAGATATTCAGCCAGTCACGGCTGGGGCCCTTGGCGGACTTGGAGGTGATGATCTCCACAATGTCGCCGTTTTCCAGGGAAGCATCGATGTTGACGATGCGGTTATTGACCTTGGCGCCCACCAAGGAGTTGCCCACGCCGGAGTGGATGGAGTAGGCAAAGTCAATGGGGGTAGAGCCCGCTGGCAGGGATACGATCTTGCCCTTGGGGGTAAAGACGAACACCTCGTCGTCGAACATATCGATCTTGAGGGAGTTTACATAATCTTCTGCGTCGGTGTCCTGCTGGCTTTCCAGGAGTCGGCGGACCCACTCAAAGTCTTTCTCGTTGCCGGTGGAATTGACACCCTGCTTGTATTTCCAGTGGGCGGCAATGCCGTACTCCGCGGTCTCGTGCATCTCCCAGGTGCGGATCTGCACCTCAAAGGGAATACCCTGGGAGCCGATGACCGTGGTATGCAAACTCTGATACATGTTGGGCTTGGGGGTGGAGATGTAGTCCTTGAATCTGCCGGGCACCAGATTGAACAGGTCGTGAATGTGGCCGAGCACATTGTAGCAGTCAGGAATGCTGTCTACGATGACACGGAAGGCATAAATGTCGTACAATTCATCCATCCGCTTATCCTGGGCGTTCATCTTTCGATAGATGGAGTAAACGTGCTTGATCCGGCCGTAGACAGTGCTTTGGATACCCACGCTGGAAAGACGGGACGTGATCTTGTCCTGAATGGTGTGCATGAAGGCTTCATCCTGCTCCTTGTGGGCACGGAGGTAGCGCATGATCTCGTCATAGCTGGTGGTGTCCAGATACCGCAGGGAGATATCCTCCAGCTCCCACTTCATCTTCTGCATACCAAGGCGGTGTGCCAAAGGGGCGTAGATATCCATGGTCTCCCGGCACTTAATGATCTGCTTGGCGGGGGACTGGTACTGCATGGTACGCATGTTGTGAAGCCGGTCGGCGATCTTGATAAGCACCACCCGGATGTCTTTGGACATGGCCATAAACATTTTCCGAAGATTCTCCATCTGCCGCTCCTCGGAGCTGGAGAAGTTGGCACGGGTCAGTTTCGTAACGCCTTCCACCAGCTCTGCGGTGGTGTGGCCGAACTTCTTGGCGATCTCGTCGTGGGAGGCGTCGGTATCTTCAATGCAGTCGTGCAAAAGAGCGCCCAAAATGGCGTCCACATCCAGACCCATTTCCGTGACGATCTCCGCCACGGCCAGGGGGTGAATGATGTAGGGGGAGCCGTCCTTGCGCTTTTGGTCCTTGTGCTTGTTTTGGGCGTACTCCACAGCCCGGTCGATCAGGCCCATATCCGCATCGGGCATATGCTGCCGCAATGTCAGAACAAATGACGTGTAATGATCTTCAAAGGTTTCCATAGGATCCACTCTCTTTCACGGCGTTTAGCCGCTGCATGGTCCGGCTTTGCATCAGATCCGCTTTTTCGGACTGGGGTACCGGACGAAGGGTTATGTACTTATGCATGTACTCTTTTTCCAAAAGACCCACATCGCAGAAAATGTCGATACAGGTCATCAGCTGTCCCAAACTCAGAGGCATACCGCTGCGGCGGACGATCTTCCGGCACAGGCACATGGGGGTTTCCTTTACCTCGCCGCCGGGGACGGCAGCGATGTAGCGCCACACAGTGGCAAGGAGCGCCCGGTCCGGCAGCACAGAGTCCGCAAGCTCCGGGGTCAGCGTTCCCCGGCACAGCGCCGCATAGCCCGCTCCGTCGGGGCAGCATTCGGCCTGGCAGTTGGGACGGATGTCCAGGATGTTCATTTGCACGGAGCGCTCGCCCCGGAAATCGTTTACCTGCGGGTAGAAAGCCACATCCACCATATCTCCCTGGACGATGGAGGCGGATTCTGCGGTGGCGGAGAAGTAAATGGCGGGGATGCTGTATCTGCCGCTGCGCAGACGCAGCCGCAGGTGCTTGCCGCCGCCCACGGGGGTGATCCGCTCGATCTGCAGGTCCTCCATGACTAAGGTGGGACGGGGACAGCCGTTGCCGCAGGGCTCCAGGCGGTCCAGAGAATCAATGTTGGGAAGGGTCAGAAGTTCCGGGCGGATCTTGCAATCGGCATCCAGCACGGTCCTGGGGGTGTCGTCGGCGCAATGGCTTCTTGCCAAAGCGCTGATGGCCTCCCGGAAGGCGGGGATGTTTTCTTTTTTGATGGTAAAACCGGCAGCCAATTCGTGTCCGCCGTAGCTCTCCAAAAGATCCTGCAGCTGCGTCAGGGCGGCAAACAGGTTGAAGCCGCCGTAGCTGCGGGAGCTTGCCTTGCCGTGGTCGCCGTCTAAGCAGATGAGGAAGGTGGGACAGCAGTATTCCTCGGCGATGCGGCTGGACACGATGCCCACCACGCCCTGGTGCCAGGTCTCGTCAGCCAAAACGATAGCGTCGGGGATGTGGTCCTCGGGGAGCATAGAGACAGCCTGCTGATAGATCTCCGATTCCACAGCCTGGCGCTGGCGGTTCAGATCACACAGGGCCTGAGCAAGGCGGGCGCCTTCCTGGGGATCCTTGGTCAAAAACAGATCCACGGCCAGTTCGATCTGACCCATGCGGCCCGCGGCGTTGATCCGGGGCGCCAGGGTGTAGCCTACCGATGTGGCGGTGAGGGTCTTGGGGTCGCAGCCGGCCAGCTCCATAAGAGCGGCAAGACCGGGGCGATGGGTTTCTTTCAAAGATTCCAAGCCCCGGGAAACGAATACCCGGTTTTCTCCCTGCAGGGGCATCACGTCTGCCACCGTGCCAAGGCACACCATATCCGCATAGCGGGACAGGATCTCCTCCTGATTGGCGCACAGGGCAGAGGCCAGCTTAAAGGCAACGCCTACGCCGGAGAGGGCTTTATGGGGGTAGCCGCTGTCGGGCCGGTGGGGGTCAACCACGGCGATGGCCTCCGGCAGGATATCCTTGCACTCGTGGTGATCGGTAATGACCAGGTCGATCCCCAATTCTTTGCAAAGCAGGGCTTCTTCCACAGCGGTGATGCCGCAGTCTACTGTGACGATCAGCTTTACGCCTTCGCCATGGAGATAGCGGATGGCGATGGGATTCAGACCATAGCCCTCCTCCAGCCGTCCGGGGATGTAGGGGATGCAGTCGCCGCCGCAGCTGCGGAGGAAGTCCGTCAGCAAGCAGGTGGCGGTGATGCCGTCCACATCGTAGTCGCCGAAGACGGCGATCCGTTCACCCCGGTCCAAGGCCACAGCCACACGGCCTGCGGCCATGTCCATGTCCTTCATGCGATAGGGGTCTACAAGGGGCAGATCGCAGGACAGATACGCCTGCGCCTTTTGGGGATCGCCCACGCCGCGGGCAGCCAAAACCATTGCCGCCAGGGGGGCATAGCCCTCTCCCACCAAAGTATTGACCGCTTCCATTCCCGGTTCTTTCACATTCCAAATTCCGTATTTCAAAGCATAACACATCCAATTATAACATTTTCCGTATATTATAACAAAAATGCCGGGAATGTACAATAGGAAACGGGAAAAAACAGGGTGGAAACGGACAAAAATTCACAAATTACCCCACGGTCTCCGGCGGGGAAAGAAAGCTTTTTACCGCGGCGGTAAGAATGGGCGCCAGCAGCAGACCCCAAAAGCCCCAGAACTGATAGCCACAGTACAGGGCGATGAGAGTCAGAAGGGGGTCAAGCCCCAGTTGTTTGCCCACAAGCCTCGGCTCTAAGGTTGCCCGGGTGAGGGATGCCACGCCGAAGATCAGAAGAAGACCGATGGCCTGCAGATGCGCCCCCTGCAAAAGGCGCACCAGCGCCCAGGGCAGCAGCACGATGCCTGTGCCCAGCATGGGCACGGCGTCGATCACCGCCACCAAAAGCGCCCAGAAAAAGCCGTAGGGCACCCGCAGGAAAAGAAGACCCAGGGACACGATGCCGTAGGTCACCAGAGACAGAAGACCTTGCGCCTTGAGCCACCCGCCTAAGGCGGTTTTTGTCCTTTTCAATGCGGGCAGGTAACGCTCCTTAAAAGCCCTGGGGATACGCCGGGAGAGGGCAGTTTTCAGCCGGGGCAGCCGGGCGGAGATCATAAAGGCGGCAAGAAGCCCCGTACCCACTTTGAGTGCGCTGTCCGGTACGCCGGAAAGGACGCCGGACAGAACACCGGGAAGCTGGGCGGTGACCCCGCCGAAAAGACCGTCGCTGCTCTGGAACACGCCGTCTACTGTCCGCCGGATTACCGGCTGCAGCCCCTCCGGGGCGCGTGTTGACAGGTCTGTAAGCCAATTCTGTAAGGTGGTCGCACCGTCCTTAGCAGTACGGGTCAGGTCCGGTACCGATGCCGCCAGACGCACCATTTCTTTTAGGAGGAACGCCCCTAAAACAGTAAAAAGACCCAAAAGCAGCAAAAGGGTCACACTGACCCCCACCCCCGCGGCAAACCCCCGGGAAAATCCCAGCTTTTTCCGGGCAAGGCTCACCAAAGGCTCCGCTGCCACCGCCAGGAGCCCGCCCAGGAGAAAGGGCATAGCCGGGCCTAGGAGATATTTCACTCCCAAGGCCAAAAGGGCCACCGCGCCTAAGGCAACAAGCAGCCGCTTTAAGGTGGAATTTTCCATAAAAGCTCCTTTCATGTAGTGCCTGTGGCGGACATTTTTCCGCCAGGGGCTTGCATTTTGTAAATTATATGCTACAATGGGTTGCAGAAAAGCCAACCGGCACAAGAAAATCTTTTATTATACGGAGGTCCGCCAATGGCAAACACACCGAGATATTACATCGTCGAGGCATCTGCATTGCCCGAGGTGTTTCTGAAAGTCGCAGAGGCCAGGCGCCTGCTCTCCACCGGCGAAGCGTCCACGGTCAATGATGCCACCAAGATGATGGGAATCAGCCGCAGCGCGTTCTATAAGTACCGGGATTCCGTTCTGCCCTTCCAGAACATGATGACCGGCCGCGTCATCACCTTCCAGTTCCTGCTCCATGACCGCAAGGGCCTGCTGAGCTCCCTGCTGATGATCTTCGCAGAGCACAAGGCCAATATTCAGACCATCAACTCCATCGTCCCCACCAACGGCAGCGCCATCGTGACCATCACCGCCGAAACCAAGGATCTGGAGATCCCCCTTGAGGAACTCCTCCAGGAAGTGGGCGCCCTGCCCGGCATTATCAAGGCAGAGGTCCTGGCAGGTTAAGCATACCCTTACAGGCGAAAAAATAAACAGCCACAGAGTGTTTCTGTGGCTGTTTTT
>JAZRZT010000120.1:0-9870 GCA_045601475.1 Faecousia sp. | reverse complement strand
GGTGCCGTCCAAAGTGGAATCCATCATGCCCATAAAGGGATCGTTATACAAAAGATACTTGTCGGGATTGTAAAGTCCCTCGTCCAAGCCGTTGGGACTGTCCGGCAGATCCAGAAGCATGTAATGCTCCCAGGAAACGCCGAACTTTTCTTCAAATGCCTTGTGGATCTGCGCTTCATCTGTAACGCCCTTGTACAGCTGCGCCGCATAAAACAGCGACGGCAGCAGAGCATATTTGGAACATTCCGCGCCGTTGTCGCCCCAGGTACCGAAGAACAGATCCCGCACCTTATTCATTTCGCAGGCGGTCATTACAGACTTTATATGCTTCAAGCTGTAGGCATTGTGGGGGGTCAGACCATGCCAGGAGCGAAATGCGCCGGTAAACCAGCTGTTTTCCCGGATACGATTGTGGGATTTAATACGGCCATCGTAAAATTCCACATAAGGCTTATCGTATTCCCAGCAGACGATCTCCACATTCTCGGGGATCTGCTCACAGATGGTCCGGTCAAAATCCTCGGGCAAGTCTTTGTGCTTGCCCGGGCCCATCAGGGCGTGGAACATATCGCCCCACACCAAGATGGTCTTTCCGTACTTTTTGGCAATATCTGCCACACGCTTGATATGAGAAACAAACATCTCTGCGATGTTGCAGATGCCGTGAATATCCATGTACTTGCCTCTGCCTAAGCCATAGGCTTCATCCATGCCCACATGGACATATTGGGAGGTATGGGTCTTGGAAACGGTGGCGATCATCTGCTCGATGAACTCGTACACCTTTTCATCGCCCACCAGCAGGAAATCCTTTTGGTCGATCATAGGTTTAAAGGCAGGCCAACGGGTGATGGCGTTCAAATGGGCCAATGTCTGGATATTGGGGATCAGCTCCATACCCTTTTGGGCGCAGTAGGCGTCGATCTCCTTAATTTCCGCCTGGCTGTACCGGCCACGCAGATATCCGAAATAAGGCTGTTCCTTAATTTCGTAGGTATCCTCCGTGTACAGCATCAGCATATTGTAGCCTAAGTCGGCAGTGATATCGATCCACTGTTTGACGGAATCCACCGTCATCACAGCATTTCTGGAACAATCCAGCATCGTGCCGAAATAGCGCCGCTCATAGCCCATGTTCGCCATTTTAATCAACCTTTCTGTTATTTTAGAAAAAGTCCACGCCGAAGTCGTCGCCGGGACTGGCGGGATCCTTTTCGCCGCCTTGCTCCAAATCAACAACCAACTGGATGCCGTAGGGATCTGTGTTTGCCAAGCGCTCCACGGGGGCGAAACAAATGACATTCAGTTCCGGGGAAATATATAATTCCTTCATTGTTTCAACCTCCTTACCCAGCATTCTTCTTGTTATAAGATGCCTTTAAGTTGTCAAGATCCCAGTTTTCCATAGCGCTCTTCCACTTGGTGAAGAAGTCCAATACCTTCTCGCCGGTTGCGGTCAGCTGGCCGGTACCTTCCAGGTAAGCGGCAAAGTTGCAAGCTTCCTTTTCGTCCGCATCCATTGTTTCCATGATAGTGCGCATACTGTAGTTGATCTCGCCTTCGTTCTCTGCCAAGATAACGATCTCCTTGCCGTCCACGGTCAGCTTCACATAGCCGTTAACAAAGATCGGGATCTCGCCGCGTGTAGCATTTGCATCACCGGCGGATTCGGTAAAGAGATTTGTCACCAGACAGGAGTTACCGGTGTCGATAAAGTCCGCGCCGGCACGGGGTGTTCTATTGGTCCACAGATTCACATGGCTTTCACCGATCATCTCGGTCATGAAGTTTGTGTCGGGCTTATCCTGAGCGCTCAGCACCACGCCGTAGGTTGCGCCTGCGCCCACCACATTCCGGTTGAATTTCAACTCGGTGGTGTAGTAGATACCCGCCTCGGAGGGACGGATGGAGACCTTGGTCACCTTGACACGCACCGCGTTGGCGGTCTTATAGGTGTCATGGTCCAATACTACATAGCGGATACCGTTGTTTTCCGTGACATGGTTTTTCACGTTGAAGCTGCCGTAGAGCTTGCCACCCACGCCGCCGTTATCGGTAGCGGAGTCGGTGATGGACACATTGGTGCCGTTGAGGGTAGCGTCCTTGCCGTTCAATTCCAAAGCGATATCGCAATCTGCGGTAATGATAGCGTCGCTTCCTGCCAGCTTCAGCTTGCCGTCCAGGCTGCCGCCGCCACTTCTGATGGTCAGCTTTGCGCCTGCGCCCAAGGTGGCGATAGTGCCGCCGGAGATAGTGTAGTCCCCCAGCTCCAGGGTCACGTTGGCAGTTCCCAGTTCGATGGTCTCGGTCAGCGTCACATCGTCGATCACGGTAACGGTATCGCCACCGGCAGCTGCAACTGCTTCAGATAGGCTTTCATACTTCACGCCGTTAACCTCTGCCACTTTGTTGCCGCCCACATACTGCTCTTCCATCACCACCAGCACGCCTGCGCCGGAGGGAACAGTCAAGGTAATGGTGTCACCCTTGCCGGAGGTCTTCACGGCATCGGCGATCACGCGGTACTTTGCGCTGGTGTTCAAGGACAGAGTGATTTTCTGAGATGCGCCTGCGGTTCTACTGTAATTGACCACATAGTAGGCATCGCAGCCCTGGTAATCAAATACGCCAACCATTGCGCCGTCACCGTCGGCGGTAACACTGCGCAGCATATCGGTATACTGCACGCCGTTTACCTGAGACAGGATGCCGGTGAAGGTGTGGTTGCGGCCAAAAGGATTGGAAGCGGTGGTGACGTTGCTCTTTGCCTCGCCGGTCACAATAACGCCCTGGCTCTTTGCATTCATCAGCACATCGTCGATGGCTGCGATCTGCTTGTTGGCCTTCTGCACCATTGCGTAGTAACGGTTGGTCTCATTGTTAGCGCCGATGATACCGTTTCTGTCATAATCGTGACCGGTATCACTGGTACTATCATAACTGAAATGTTCGGGTTGGAGAAGAGGGAAATATTGGATACCCTTAGCACCGAAGGCCAAAGAGGTGTTCACGATCCACAAAGTATCCGCTTCCGTGTAGTAACCTGCGGTTTTGGAATCGCTGTGGTCATCACGGTAGTCCGTACCGGCCTGCACATAGGACCAGAAGGGCTTGTTGTTATCCAAGGCTGCCTGACGGACGATATCCAGAGATTCTAAGTAAGCTGCCAGTCGGGTCATCTGGGTGTAAGCGTTCTTCTCAAAGTAGGGATAGGTATCGAAGGACAGCACATCCACATCCTCGGCAATCTTATTTACATAGGTACTGTAAGTACCCTTGTCCATAGACTGGCTGCCGTGCATGTTGATGTAGCTGGTGATGTTGGTGTAAGGCAGGATCGCCTGTGCCAGATCACGGTAGTAATTGTAGCGCTTGTAATTGTTCTGGGCGATTCCTTCCGTTTTGTTGGTATCCACGCCCCAGTCGTTTGCACCCTTGGGCTCGTCCACCACATTGATACCCAGGAAGGAATCGTAGTTGCTGTAAGCTGCCATATGTGCGGCAAGATCCTCTACAGAGGAGACCACCTGCTGGCCGGTAACATTGCCGTTTGCGTCCTTTTCGATCACATTCAGACCTGCATCGGAAACAAACATACCGATACCGTACTTTTCTGCCAGGACAAGTGCCTGCTGCAGATAGTCCTCATCGGTGTTTGCATCTGTGGGGGTGTAGGTGATCAGGTTGACACCGCTGTCACGAATCAGCTGGAACATACCGTCGGTGATGGTCTCTGCGCTGTAAGGACCGTAGAAGCCGCCGATGGGCATCACATCCTTGCCGCCTAAGTACTCATAGGACACAGAATCGGCATGATACTGGGACAAAACTTCGTCCTTCTTGGAAACATCGCTGCGGATCTTCACAAACTCCGTAACGTCTGCCTGGGTCACCTTGCCGTCGTTGTTGATATCGGCGGCCTTCATAGCGGACTTCATGGGCGTGCCGTAATTGACAATACCCTGCAATGCGTGGCCGTCCTTCCAAACGGGATCGCCGGATTCAAAGGCGCTGCCGTCCAGGTTCACGTCGCCCAGGGAGTACAGAGCGATCAGCTTGCTGTCGGCCACCTGACCGTCCACGATGCGCTCCACCACATAGTCGTTGGGAGCAGCCAGAACAGTGCCGGAGGGCATCTTCTTGCCGTTGACATAGAAGGAATCTGCGCCGGTGAGCAGGTATGCGCCCTTGCTAAGGTCGTAAGCCACCTCTTCACGGGTGACACCGATCATGGGCGTTCTCACAGTGGTAGTCGCTGTGGCATTTGCGCCGCGGATACCCATGCAGTCAATGGTTCTTGCAGCAGGCTCGTTGAAGGTCAGCTTTGCTACATATTTATTATTGTACCAGAACTGCATGATGACAGTCTTTCCATCGATATCGGTTCTGATCTTCAGGTTGAACATATCGCCGGCGGTGTAACCCACAGAGCCCAGGCCCAGAGTCACAGCAGTTTGACCTGCACCGCCATACACGGGGGTGATCTTCAAGTTTGTCTCTACCAGTTCAAACTGATAGCGGTCGGTGCCCCAGAAGGTATTCTCGGACATGAGATAAGTCAGGAAACAGCCTGCGCTACTCTGCACATCCATGTCCAGGTATGTCTTATCCAGGTTTCCGCCCAGGTATTTACCTGCTCTTGCGCTGGCATAAGTAGTACCTTCTTCGGCTCTGGCAGCGCCCAAACCTTCCACATCTTCCAATGTCACTCTTGTGTAGCCTTCCAGCTCCTCCTCAATGATGCGGGGAGAGCGGAAGGTAACCTTTGAAGGAGCAATAGAGCAGGTGACCCAAATCGCTGCTCTGGAAGCGCCGGTTCTGGTTTCTGTATGGATGCCGTAGTATGCCAGCTGGTCGTTCAGCCACAGCTGCAACTTCACAGTCTGAGAGGTAGCGCCTTCACCGATAATATCGGTAACGATCTTCACATTGAACCAGTCGCTGGGACCGGAAATACCGTAGTCAGCAGCCACAATATTGGCGTTCAGCGCGACAACGGTGCTGCCGTTTCTGTAGTTGAAGAAATCCAAAGTTGTCGCGCTGGTCCAGCCCAGGACATAGCTATCGGTCCACTGGCCGGACGCCTGGTAACGGAAGTTAGCCTGACCTCTTCCGGTAGCTGCTACGCCGCCGAAGTTCACATCCACATCCAGGTAGGTCTTATTGAAACTGCTGACCTGTGCGGTGATGGAAGTGGCGTTCTTAACATCAACCTCGCCCCGGATGTTCATGTCGCAATTGTACTCATCCAGGGTGATGGGGGTATAGCCATCCAGTGCCTCTTCCAAAGTAGGCGCGGCAGAGCGCAGGGACACGCCTGCAGAAGAAGAGGTGCTGACAAAGATGGCCGCTCTGGAAGCGCCGGCTCTGGTCTCCTCACTGGTGCCCGTCCAAGCCAGCTTGTCATTCAGCCACAGCTGGATGGTGGCAGTCTGGGAGGTGGTATTTCCCCCGGTAATATCGGTTCTGAACTTGACGTTGAACCAGTCGCTGGCGCCGGAAATGCCATAATCAGCGGCAGGGATGCTGGTTGCCAAATCCACAGTCCCACTGGTGTCGGTGTAGCGGAACAAGTGCAAAGAGGTGCCGTCAGAGTTCCAGCCAAGAGCATAGCTATCCGTCCATTTGGCGGAAGACTGATAACGGATATTAGCCGCACCCTTGCCTACCACGCCGTTGAGGTTCACATCCACATCCAGGTAGGTCTTGTTAAAGTCCGTAAAGGGAGCGTTGATAGAACCGCCATTGGCAAGGGTAGTGACGAACTTGCTATCTTGAATGGTCTTGGTGCCGTCGTAATCATTCAGTGTGACGGGAATGTAGCCCTTCAGCTCCTCTTCCACATTCATAGGAACACGGGCAAGAAGATTCTTGCCGCCACTTGCGCTGACATAGATCTTGTCTCTGTTCGCTGCGCTTCTGGTTTCCTCCACAGTGCCTTCCCAAGCCAACTTGTTGTTCAGCCACAGCTCAACATCCACCGTCTGCTTGGTGGCATCCTGCGCATCCACAGCGACATCGGTCTTGATCTTTACATTGATCCAATCGCTGGGACCGGTAATGCCATAGGCAGCGAGATCGTTAACACGGCACAAAACGGGTGTCTGGCTGTTTTCATCATAACGGAAGAACAGAAGGTTAGTTGCAGTTTCCCATGCCAGGTTATAGCTATCCTTCCATTGGCCAGATCCTTGATAACGCAGGTTGGCAGTGCCGTAGCCCACAATGCCGTTGTAGTTGACATCTACATCCAGATAGGACTTATTCAGGTTGGCACTGCCCTGATAGGTAAGGTTGGCACCATGGGCCAAAGAAGCGGTGAGGGTGCCGGCAGTCATAGTGGCTTTGTAGTCAGACAGGGTGATGCGCTCGTAGCCGGCAAAGGGATCGACCTTTTCGCCGGGGACCTTCACGGTCAAGGTCTTGCCGGGATCGACCTGGGCGCACAGACCCATTCTTTCGTGGGCAGTCTCCTCAAAAGAGCCTTCGCACACAAACTTGTCGTTCAGCCAGAACTGGTATGTAATGACTTCCTTGTCCTCATCCTCTGCAGAAGTGATGTCGGTGAGGATCTTCACATTAAAATCGGAAGAAGCGTCGGCGATGCCGTACTCGCTGGCAATCAGGGTCTGGGTGGGAACGACCTTATTCAGATTTGTATCCATATCCTGATAGTCAAAGTTTACGAAATACACATCGCCTACTTGAGACATCCAAACCATAAAGGCGCCCTTGTAGATGCTCAGATCTGCGCGATTGCCCAGATATCTGAAGCACTGGGCATTGCTGGCAATGCCTTCAAAGTTGACATCTACATCCAGGTAGTGCTTACCGAAGTAGTTGCCTACATAGTTACTCTTACCGGCATTTCCCAAAGTAAAGGATTTTCCCAGTCTTTCGTTGCTCAGGGATTCAAAATCCGTTGCGGTAATGCGGTTGTAGCCTTCCAGCTCATCTGCAAGGACTTTGGTTTCTGCTTCTGCCGCAAAGGCGGACATGGGAATGGTTGCCACCATGCCCAGCATCAAAGCCATTGCAAGGAACATTGAAAGCAGTTTCTTGCCGAATGTTTTCATACGCGCGCATCCTTTCATCATTTGATATTGCCTTCTTGCATTTTTGCAAGAACATCTGCAACTCCTTACCCATGGCCTGCCTTTAACCGGCCAGGATCTTTCTGATTTTTTGAATATTTTCCTTAACGGGCGCTTCCGGTGCATAGATGCTGGATGTTCCGCAAACAAAAATGTTTGCGCCGGCTTCACGCATCAGTTTTGTATTCTCAAAGCTGACATTGCCGTCCACTTCGATCTCAATATGCTCATAGCCGGCATCGTCCAGATACTTGCGAAGATTTTTGATCTTCTTCAAGGTGGATTGCACCAGCTTCTGTCCGGCAAAGCCGGGATTGACGGTCATCACCAGCACCGCGTCAATATCGTCCAGCACAGAATCCAACGCACTGATGGGCGTTGCCGGGTTAATGGCCACCATGGCCTTAGCACCCCTTGCCCGAATCGCCGCCAAGGCTTTCTGCAAATGGCGGGTAGCTTCAAAGTGCACGGAAACATAGTCCCCTTCGCCGAACTCAAACCATTCCAGCTTTTTCTCCGGCTCTTCGATCATCAGGTGGATGTCCAGGGGGATACCCGTCTTCTCCTTCAACTCTTTTACAAAGTTGGTACCCAAGGTGTAGTTCTGCACGAAACTGCCGTCCATAATGTCAATGTGGATCAGTTCGATCTGGAATTCTTCCATTTCTGCCACATATTTCTCCAGCTCATACATGGGTACGCACATGACAGAGGGTGCGATTTTATTCTGCATTTTCAGCCCCTCCCATCTCCAGCATGACTTTATTGAAGAACTCTTCTCTGTTTTTCATCATTTCAAAAGCTTCGTTGCACTGCGCCAGAGGGAACACATGGGTGATCAGAGGCTTCACATCGATGCGACCATCTGCCATGGCCTGCAGGCTCTCCTTCCAGTCGTTCTGACGGGGATTGTAAGAGGAGTTCCATGTGCCGTAAACGGTCAATTCCTTTCTGAGAATATGCCAGTAGGTATTCTGGGACAGGCAAACCTCCTTTGCGGGGTTGCCCATCAGCACCATTCTTCCCCCGGGGACGATGGCTTCCAGGCACTTGCTCAGAGCATCGGCAAAGCCGGTGCCTTCCAATACACAATGGATATGTACACCCTTCTCATACTCCAAAAAGCCAAGTGTCTTGCAAAAATCGATCTTGCGATCGTCCACATCAAAGTAGTACACATTCTTTGCACCAAAGGCCTTTGCCCACTGACCCACCAGAATGCCGATGGGACCGGCGCCGGAAACCAGCAGTTTTTCTCCCGCCTGGATATTCAGCTTGGAAACAGCATGGCGGGCAACGGAAGCAGGTTCACACATGGCCGCCTCCTGGTAGCTGACATGATCTGCCACCGGCAGAAGATTCCATCGCTTCACCGCGATATACTCGCTCATGCCGCCGTTTCTTCGAGAGCCGTAGTAATCGTAATCTTCGCAGGTTGCGTAATTTTCGTTTTTGCAGCTATCGCAGGAAAAACAAGGCAACAGAGGGAACACCGCAACCTTCTTTCCGGTCAGCTCGCCTGTGGGGTCTTCTACCACCTTGCCGGCAAACTCATGGCCGATGACCATAGGAAAGCTGTAAGTACCCTTGGTATAGACCCGGGGAACATCGCTGCCGCAAATGCCGCAGTTTTTAACCCGCACCAACACCTCGTCCTCACCGCACTGAGGCATCGGCAGTTCTTCATAACGCAAATCATTGATTGCGTGCAAATTTGCACATTTCACAAAAATCGCCCTTTCTTTTTTCGTTTCTTTGCGTTATTATATATAATATAAGAATATGTTGCAATAAACGGCGGTATAGTTGATAAACAATCACTATTTCATTCATTTTCAATCACAAAAGAAACAATACGAAAGAGGTGTTTGCCTTGTACAACTTAGAACGACAGAAGCAAATTATTGAAATTCTGGAAAATCGTAAAAGCATCAGCGTAACCGAGCTGGCCGGCATGCTTTATGTGAGCCATCCCACCGTCCGAAGAGATCTGACAGACTTGGAAGAACAGGGAAAAGTACACAGAACCCACGGCGGTGTGGTTCTGCGACACACCTCCGATGCGGAAATCCCCCTCCTCCTCCGGGAAGACCAGAACAATGCCGCTAAAAGCATCATTGCCCGCAAAGCAGCACCCCTGATCCATAACGGCGATGTGATCTTTTTAGACGGCTCCTCCACGGTTACCTATTTGATTCCGTATTTTGAAAAGCTGAAAGATATCGTTGTCATCACCAACAGCCCCCACACCTCCATCCGCCTTGGAGAAAAGAAGATCAAAAACTACTGCACCGGCGGCTTGCTTTTGATGCACTCTCTGGCCTATGTGGGTAGCGAAACGGAACGGTTTATTGAGAATATCAATGCGGATATTTGCTTCTTCTCCAGCAGAGGTTACACGGAAACCGGCATGATCACCGACTCCTCCGAGCGGGAGGTCTGCGTCAAAAAGGCCATGATACGAAACGCAACAAAAAGCTATTATTTGGCCGACAGCAGCAAGCTGGGCAAGAAGTTTGCTTACAATGTCTGCTCTGTAGGCAGCATTGAGGGCATGATCGACGAAAGATAATACAATATGGCAATAGCCGTTTAAGGGGAACGGTGAAATTATGATAGTGAACCACCTCCTGCTTATGCAGGAGGTGGTTTGCTTTCCCCTATTCTTTACCCTGTTGCCAATTACTGTGACCGCTCATGAAATTTTCGTTTACATTTTCTGTATCATTTTCCGCAAAGTAACATGTGTTTTTCCTTTTTATTCGGCAAAGCTATG
>JAZRZT010000119.1:0-20934 GCA_045601475.1 Faecousia sp. | reverse complement strand
ACCGGTGTGCCGTTGACGATCACATAGTCCATGCCGGTACAGTACTGGCGGGGGTTTGCGAAGGTGGCGTTGATCTTCAGATCGTCCAGGGCAAACACATTCACATCCGCAAAGTAACCGGGCATGAGCATACCGCGGTTGTGGAGACGGAAATGGCTTGCCACACGGGAAGTTGCCTTACAAACCGCGTCTTCCAAAGAGATGGCATTCAGCTCCCGCACATAGCGGACAAAGAAATAGAACATGGACATATAGTCCTGAATATTGTTCCGGGTCACCAGCGGGCCGTCGGAGCCGTCGGTACAGACGCGGCTGTCGGTCTGCCACAGGTAGATGGGATCTTTGCTAACGCTGTCGATCATGGTCTGCTCATCGAACATCGTACCCTGCATGGTAACCGTTCTGGCGGTAGCCAGGTCGGGTGCGGCCGCCATCACATCCAGGTAGCAGTCCACAGGGGCTTTGCCCCACTTTTCGCACAGGTCCTTAAAGGGAGTCTGGGCCACCTCGGGCCAGTAAGGGGGCAGCAGGAACAAAAGTCTGTCCCACTGGCCAGCACCCAGGAAGTACCAGTAGCGATTCAGGTCATTTCTCACCTTTTCTCTGCCCTCGGGGTCTGCCAAAGTTGCCTGTGCCTTATCCCAACCCTCGGCGTACAGCCAGGGGGGCAGCAAGGCCAGGGCATTACCTGTGGCAAAGGTGGTGGGCAGCATGTCGCAGAACACATTCAGGCGCTCGTCCTTACGGGCGTTTTTCAGCATATCCATACCCTTGTACAGATACTCACCGGGCACGCCGTTGTCGTACTTCACGTTCAGATGAGACACCATGCCCCGCATGCCGGTCTTGCGGATCACATTCAAAAACTCCTCGATGGCGTCTAAGAGGTGATAGCTCTCATCCCGCATATGGGTGCAGTAGATGGCGTCGTACTTGGCAGCGATGGCTGCCAGTTTTTCCACCTCTTCGGGCTTGCTCAATACGCCGGGATCAAACTCCAGGCCGGTGGAAAAACCGATAAAGCCAGCCTCCATAGCCTCTTCCAGGAAATCAGCCATGATCTGAAACTGCTCTTCGGTATACTCCGTGGTGCGAAGATCTGCCAGAACGCGCAGGTCGTTGTGGCCGCACAGCCAGGCGGTATTCATGGACGCGCCCATCTTCTCCGCCTTATCCAGAACCGCCGCCATAGCGCCCTTGGGAGCTTCGGGGCTGTTGTAATCGTATACACACTTGATCCCGTCGCCGGCGGGGTCAAAGGGAATGCCATTGAGAGCGTTCCGCATAGAGAAGCCACAGTTACCCACCACCTCGGTGGTAACACCCTGCCGCACCGCTGTCTGACACAGGGGGTTGGTAAACAGGTTCATGTCAGAATGGGTATGGGAATCGATAAAGCCGGGGGTTACAAATTTACCGGTGGCGTCGATCTCCAAAGGCGCGGTAACGCCACTCAGAACTCCGATATATTCGATCTTATCGCCCGCAATGGCGACATCGGCAAAATAGCGGGGGCTGCCGGTACCGTCGATAACGGTGCCGTTTCGAATAATGATATCCGGATTTCCCTTATAAAAAGCCATAGGAATTCCTCCTTTGTTTTTCTAACAAAATTTTACCACAGCGCACCCCGCATTGCAAGGAAAAAAGCGAGATGCACCAATGCATCTCGCTTTTTTAGGTTATTTCAGTTTTATTGTGACAGTCTTCGTTTGTGCGGTGTTACCGTTCTGATCTGTAACCACACAGTAAACCTTGCATTTGTTCAAGGCTCTTTCCATGGTAAACTCATAAGCAGAAGAAGTCGCGGGAGCCGGGGCAAACTCGCTCATATCCGTGCGCTTATAGTACCACTGATAGCTCACACCCAGACCGCCTGCTGTCATCCAAACGGATGCCGTCTTACCAGCTCGCGCTGTTACTGTCTTGGGCTGTCTGGTGATCCGCAGATCGGACATGGAGATGGTCACGGTCTCGGTCTGTACCTGATTGCCGTATTCGTCAGTTACAATGCAGTAAAGCTGGCGGCCGTCCCGAGCATCGGTCAGCTTGATTTTGTAGGTATTGGTCTTCTTGCTGCTGGACTTGAACTTGGTGCCGGTCTTATCCTTGTAGTACCATCTGTAGCGCAGTCCGTCGCCGGAAGCGGCAACACTGACAGATACAGTGGTATTTCTCCGGACAACGGCAGACACCGGCTGCTGGGTAATGGACAACTTACCGATCTCCATAGAGATGGTCACCGTCTCGGTCTGTACCTGATTGCCGTATTCGTCAGTCACCACGCAGTAGATCTGGCGGCCGTTACGGGCGCTGGTCATGGTGGTGCTATAAGTATTTGTCTTATTGCTGCTTGCTTTGAACTTTTTGCCGGTTCTATCCTTATAGTACCACTTGTAGCGCAGTCCATCGCCGGAAGCGGCAAAGCTGACAGCCACCTTTTGGTTCTTCCGGAAAGTGGCGGATGCCGGCTGCTGAGTGATCGTCAAAGGATTGCCGCTGGTCTCCATGGAGATGGTCACCGTCTCGGTCTGTACCTTATTGCCGTACTTGTCGGTTACCACGCAGTAGATCTGGCGGCCGTTGCGGGCGCTGGTCATGGTAGTGCTATAAGTATTGGTCTTATTGCTGCTGGTTTTAAACTTGCTGCCGGTTCTATCCTTGTAGTACCACTTGTAGCGCAATCCATCGCCGGAAGCGGTAAAGCTGACAGCCACCTTTTGGTTCTTCCGGAAAGCGGCGGATGCCGGCTGCTGGGTGATTGCCAAGCTGCTGCCACTGCTGGCGCCGGGGGTGGAGATGGTCACCGTCTCGGTCTGTACCTTATTGCCGTATTTGTCGGTCACCACGCAGTAGATCTGGCGGCCGTCACGGGCGCTGGTCATAGTGGTGGTGTAGGTATTGGTTTTATTGCTGCTGGTTTTAAACTTGCTGGATTTCTTATCCTTGTAATACCATTGATAGCGCAGCCCCTCGCCGGAAGCGGTAAAGCTGACAGCGATCTTTTGGTTTTTCTTGGCGGTAGCAGATGCCGGCTGCTGGGTGATAGTGGCCCGGGCGCTGTTGAGGCCCAAAGAAACCGTATCGGTCTGCACCATGCTGCCAAACTGGTCCACAATGACGCAGTACAGCTGGCAGCCTTCCAAAACATCCGTCATCACAAAGGTGTACTCGGTGCCGGTCTGCTCAGACTTCTCAAACGCGGCCATATCCGCACGCTTATAATACCACTGATAGTTCAGACCTGCGCCGCTGGCGCCAACGGAAACAGCACCTGCCTGGCCCATTTCCACGCCAACACTCTGGGGCTGCTGGGTGATCTTCAGCTGCTGAGCGGCATCAAATTCCACCTCGAAGGATACGATCGCATAATCGAAGGTAGCTGTGACAACAGCCTTGGTAGAGTCTGCTTTGCGGTCATCCTTCACATCCTTCATGGCAATGGTTCTCACCTTCTGGGTGCCATCACCGTAAGTCAGACGGACGATACTGCCTTCCAGTTCCAAAGGTCTGCTGGTGCTATCATACTTCAGCTTGTCGGGCAGGCGCAGAAGTTCTGCCTTCACCACCGCTTTCTCATCGTAGGTCACATAGGTAAGCTTGATCCAGTTGCCGTCGCTCATCTGACCCCAGGTGCCAGCCTCATTGGTGCCCACAATGGTCACCTTATCGCCTTTATTCTTCTTGCCCACTTTCTTATTGCTGGTGCCGGGGCCGGTACGATAGTTAACACTATTGGCGTTGACCATACCGTCCTTAGGGAATCCGCTCTCGGTTTCTTCCGGCTCCTCATGAGGGGGCAGATCCACAATTTGGCCACTGGGATCCTTCCATCTGGCGTACAGGGTGGCGCCTCTCTCCAAAGAACCGTCCAGCGTCTCAACCTTGACACCATTTTCTGTGTACCAACCGTCCAGCTCATAGATAAAGGGCTGACCGTCGGCGGTAACACCGGTGGGAATATAGGAGAAGCGGACCTGCAGCTTGCTGTTATGTCTTGCGTCGTAGCTGTAGACTCTGTAGCTGACGGCGCCGCCGGCGGCATCCAGGAACACCCAACGGAATTCATCGGGATAATCGTTGGTATACACACCGTTTAAGTAAATGTTGGCTTCCCGCATACGGCGCTTCATCAGGATATACTTACCGCCGGCCATGCCGTACAGACCGATGCCGTACATAAACAGACGGCCGGTATCGCCGTAACGCAGTGCGGTGTTAAAGTAGCCGTTGAGGCTGGTGGTCCAGGAATCGCCGCAGTTGTATGTAAAGCTGACCAGGGCGTCAAACTGGTTTTGGGTCAGATTCAGGCCGTGCTTCTTGGCATAATTATTGACGCTTCTTTCAAAGCCTGCCAGAGATGCCCGCATCATGGCGTCCGCGGTTTCCTCGGAAATGGGATTCTGATTATAGTAGTCCACCTGATCGCTGGGGCAGGAAGTGCCATAGCCGATGGAGTAGTGGTTTACATCCCAATAGGGTGTAGCCCGGAAGCCTTCCCAACCCTTCAGCAGGTTGATATAGGCATCAGAGGCCTTCAATGCCGGCTGTTCTGCCGCCTGTACCGGCTGTACAGGAAACAGTGTCACCAGAGTGACCAGGCACAACAGCAGGGGCAATGCTCTCTTCCATAATTGTTTCATATGTTCAGTACGCTCCTTTTTGTGATTAGAGACAAAATTTTCATACTTTGATAATAATTGTAACATTTTGTTTCCAAAAAGTCAAGTATTTCTGTATAACCGCGTCTGTGGGCGCTTTTTTATCTCTTTTTGATCCGCAATTTACTGAGCATCAGGTTGCCAAACTCCGCCTGTCCGTCCACGGTGCAAACCTCGCCGAAGAGGAACAGTCCCAAAGAAGGGGTGTTGGGAATCTCGTCCAGAATGCCGCCCAGACCGGCACAGCCGAAGACGATGGCGTCCTTGTCATCGTAAAACGCCTTTGCCATTTGGGTCACCTTTTCGTGGGGCACCCGGCGAAGCTCCATTTTTTCACATAGGTCTCTGCCGCTTTTGACCACGCCGTCCACCAAAGACAGATGGGCGTTGACACCCAGTTCGTCCGTCAGGGTCATGTGCTCAAAGTCGGTTTCGGGGATGCCATAACCGGCTTTCTTTTCCCTCAGGTAAGCGGCAGCATCCTGTCCGTTGATGGTGCGGATAGTCCGTGCGTCCTCCAAAACCAGAGTGCACACCTCCACCAATTCCTCATGGACACACTGGGTCACCGTCTCATAAGTATAGCGGTCATCGTTAATTACCAGTACCGCCGCCTCACCGCCGCCGGTCACCAGGCCGGGTGTTTGGGTAAAAGCCGCGCCGCCGCCCACCATGGGACATTGCAGAATATGCTGCAGCTCCTTTAAAAATACATTCTCTCCCCCGGCGTTGCCAAACAGCACGATGGCAGCATCCGCGCCGGAAAGTTTCTGTGCCTCATGCAGGATCTGATCATATGTGCCGGTAAGCACTGTGCCCTGCAGATCCCTTTCATAAGTAACAAGGTCGGGCCAATTGCCCGCGAACCGCTGGGTGGCGCAGCCGAAGGACTGTACCTCACTCCATTTTTCCGGAGTTGCAAAGGTGATCGCTGCCATAACCGTTCCTCCAAAATTTGACATATCTTATACATTATAACATATTGAAAAGAATTGTTCAATAAAAAACATCCGCGGACTTTGTCCGCGGATGCTGTATGTAGGTTTTAGAGATTACTCAACGGCCTTGCCGCAATTAGCGCAGAACTTTGCGCCTTCCTCCAGGCGGGCGCCGCAACCTGCGCAGAAAGCGCCTTCCTTGTTGATTTCCTCGTAGAATGCAGCCTGCACCAAACCCATGAACAGGTTGCCAAACAGCAGAACGGCAATGTAAACTACAATCAGAGCCAGAGCAAACAGGATGCCCAGGTAGGGAATTGCGGAGAACAGACCCAGCACAAAGCCAACTACAAACAGAGCAACACCCAGAGCAATGTCAGCCAGGAACATCTGCAGCTTGTAGCCTTCCGTTCTCTGCTTGGAAATCTGGATAGCCTCGGTGATGGATACATCGGGCTCGGTGACCAGGATGTAGGGGGTCAGACGGTACTCATAGGAACGGATCAGCGCGAAGATGAAACCGACAACGGGAATGAGGCTCCACAGGAAGATCCACAGTGCCATCCAAGCCAAACCCAGGACCACACGCTTGATGGTTGCCCAGTCCTTGAAGCAGGCGAACAGGTCCACGACCTTCACATCCTCACCGCGGTAGCCGTTCAGGAAGATCATCAGCATGGAGGTGCCCATGAGCATTGCCACAGCAATACCCAGAACAGGGATTGCAAAACCGCACAGAGATACCAGTACGCCAGTCAGTACGGTATACAACAGGGAGATGCCCCACAGCTTCAGAGGTTTCTTCATGAGGACCTTAAAGGCGCGTTCATAAATCTTCATTACCATAAAAATACACTCCTCTCATTCTCGTGGCTCTTGCCACTATTAATAATATTGTAAGGTTTTTTTCGCAATTTGTCAACAAAAGTCGAACACATTTGTTCCCCTTCCACGGACATTTCTGTATCCCTACAATGATACATCTTAGTATTTAGGTAATTGACAAAATTTTTGAAAAAAGTATTGACAAATCCTGTTTTCCCAAGTATAATGCATCTTGCGCTTGGACGATTAGCTCAGCTGGCTAGAGCATCCGCTTGACGTGCGGAAGGTCATAGGTTCGAGTCCTATATCGTCCACCATAAAGACAACCCCACCCATTTGGGTGGGGTTGTCTTTATGCTTGGACAAAAGGACTCGAATAATCTAAATGCAACGCGGGTGAGCGTTGCCGGCTGCGCTCCGTCGCAGCCGAACCTTAATTTAACGAGTCCTTATCGTCCACCCTGCGAAGCAGCGGTTCGGTATATCTCCTTTAAGATCGCTAGAGGCAAAAATGCATATCGAGTCCTTATCGTCCACACACGGAAACCTTAACTTACCGAGTCCTATATCGTCCACAAAGCAACCGAATAGCAAAACCCACCGGCTCTTTAAAGCCGGTGGGTTTTTGATAAAGCAATCAAACGTTGGTGAAAATATCTCTGTCCGCGGACACCGGGCAGTCAAAGTTCAGGCGCTCTTCTTCCACTACCAGGGGACGGTTCATGATACGGCTGTTCATAGCCATGATGTACTCGCCCATGAAGCCCATGAACGCCAGCAGCACACCGCCCATGAAGAACACGGAGATGATAATAGGAGCGTAGCCGGCGGAGAAGGCATCCCAGAATGCCAGCTTTGCCACCAGGAAGCCCAGGGCCGCCAGGAAGCTGAGCATGGCGATGAAGAAGCCAAGGAATGTGGCCAGGCGCATACCGACTTTGGTATAGCTGGTGAAGCTGAGCATAGCGGCGTCATACAGGGTAAAGAAATTGTTACTGGTCTTACCGGCGCGGCGCTTTGCCTGGGTGTACTCAATGACCTTGTATTCCGGTCCCAACTCTGCCACGATGCCGCGGTAGAAAGGCGTGGGGTCCTTCAGCGCCCGCAGGGTATCGATGAAGCTCTTGTCATAAAGACCGAAGCCGGTAAACTGCTCGATCATCTTCACACTGCTCATGGCGCGGATCACCTTATAGTAGCAACCCCGCAGGAAGTACATGATCTTGCTTTCCTTACTCTTGGTCTTGCGGCCAATGACGATCTTGTAGCCCTTCTCCCACTCCCGGACAAACTTGGTGATCATCTCCACGGGATCCTGGAAATCCGCGCACAGAGAGATGGTGCAGTCGCCGGAGGTGTTGATCAGGCCGTAGTAGGGGCTGTTGAACTGGCCGAAGTTTTTACAGTTGAAGATGGCCTTCACACGCTTATCTTCCGCGCAGATCTGCCGCTGGATCTCACGGGTACGGTCCTGGCTCTTGTTATCGATAAACAGGATCTCGTAATCGTACTCCGGCAGATTGGTTTCGATTTCTTTTTTCACCGCCTCATAAATGGGGCGTGCGTTTTCCTCCTCGTTATAGGTAGGAATCATTACGGAAATTACTTTCTTCTTCATTGTACTTTATCTCCGACTTCTTTCTTATTTTTACGGTCCAATATAGCTTCGACCATTATCATACCAGCCAGCAGGACCAAAACAAAATTAACAATCACAGTTCCCCAGGAAACCGGGAACTTGACATATCTTGCCTGCAACACCATATTGATTCTTTCTACCATAGGCAGTCCGTAAGGGATGACAAGCAGTAGAAATGCAAAGGGATAAATGCGCTTAAAGCGGCCTCGCTGATGGGATTCTGTCCTGTAGAAATAACTGATAATCGGTAAGAACAGCAAAACTAATGTGTAGGTGTAGCTAAATCCCGGGAACCAGATGCACAGCAGGACAAGAGCATACAGTTTCTGCCATTCCTGTTTGCAAACCAGGAACAGGACCAGGCAAAACACTGCAGATAACACAGAAATCCAACCGGGGACCGATATAATATACCTCCCAAAAACCGCACCAACAATCTGTGTCAGATTGTTTATAGAGAAGTTATATCCGAACCCCATACCGGTGGTCTGCATCGCTGTTGCATAACCGATACCCGCAATCATCTTTTTTAAGGATTCAATTCCGTCGAATACAAAAAACGGAGCCAGGAAGAAGACTGCGCCCATAACCATCAGCAGGATAGTTTCCTTATATCTCTTTTTTGACAACACGAGCAGTCCCAAAACAGCCGGATATATTTTGATTGCCGCGGCAAGAGACAGGGATGCGTATGCAAGAATTCGCATTAGCTTCCGGTCATCATCATAGAAAGCCAAAAACAACAACGAAAAAACAAGCACCGCCAGCAGAATATTGCCACGCTCCAGCAGGAAAAACATAGGGCCGGAAAAAATCAGTGCTGCGGAAAACACCACGCCGGAGGACCCACCGTTTCTCGTCATATACCGGATGGTTTCCCAAATAATCACCAGACAGATCAAAAGGAACAGGATATAACCCAATTGGGCAATCATGTTTTCTCTTAGATAAAACCCATCTCTCATGTCTGCTGTAGGAAGCATATGATGCATAACCTTGAAAAACAGAAACACCATAGCCGGGTAATTGGCGTTGTTATACCACGGGTCGCCATAATTCAAATTTGCCAACATATGGAAATAATCCATAGTTGTATCATCGTGATCTGTAACGAAGTATGCGTCGATATATCCCCCGTGCGTAATAATATTGATGAGCCAGTATACACAAGCCATCGCCAAAACGCCATAGGAAAACGCTTTATGTACATCTACTCTTTTGTTGCACAAATTAAAGTTCTTTCCCATCACGCACTATCTCCTTAAAGTATCACCAATTACTCAAATTATCAGGATGAAATACAATTTTATTGTAATTGCTCGTTATTATCTGCCGGTGCAAAAAGGCCGTCGATACGCGCACAAATCCGCGTAAAAGCCTTCGACCGCGTAATCGGGCGCTCCAAGAGGTACTGACGCGCCAAATCCAGTACTACACCCACAAAGAATACAGCAAGTGTTGCGATCACTACATAAGCAATAAATTGCAGAGGCTGTACATAGTACCAAGTGGATGCTTTAATAAACCGATGCCACACAACCGGTCTGAAGAAATTGTGGTCATGGTAAATCAAAATGCCCAGCGTCGTTGTGGCAATCGTGTTTACAACGGGCATATGCGGCATCTTAATATCCTTCACCAAAAGGAGTAGCGCAAAACCGGCAACCACGTTATTAATCGAGAATTCACTGCCGCCTACTCCGATAATGAAACCCGGCCAAAAACCGGTAGGATCCATAGAATGCCGATACCACATATAGCAAAGCATGCCCCACAAGCCAAAGACGATGACAGCAAGCAGAGGCTTGCAGTTCTGAATACGCAGAGGCCATCTCTTCAGATAAAACGCGATGAAATAGAACATCACAAACAGCAGGATTTCACTAGCCATTGGCTGCACATATCCAATATAGGATCCGAACAGTTGGGACATGGACTGTGTGACGATTAAAATCAGCGCCAAAAGACCTGCACTTTTCTTTGTGAGTCTATCTGCAATAAATTTCAAGAACGGCACAATCAAGCAGTAGACCGCAAAGGAGGCCGCAAAACCATGGGTATTGCCGATCATCGGGAAGAAGGCGCCGAGCCACTGACGGAATGTCACAGGATTAGTATAACCGTCTCCCAGAAGGGCAGTCAACGCAAGAAATACCACATTATAAAACAGGATTTCCAGCCAAACTTTAACAAAACGGCTGGCCTTGAAAGCCGTGTCTACCATGAACCATGCACTGATGGCAACAAAGGTGTCGAAACAAATCTTTCCCGCAGGAACAAAAATCAACCCAAACCACTTGTTGGTGCAGTTTTCCATAGCATAGCCACCGCCATGGATAATACAATGATGGGCAACCACCATAAGCATGCAAATAATTCGAAGAAGTTCAATGTTAGAACTACGGACTTTTTTTTGTTGTAAATTCTGCATTTATTTTCCCTTTCTCCTATAGATAACATATCCGACGCCTATCACGAGCAAAGTAGCCACAGATATCACGCAGCCCAAATAGAACGCTTTCGGACGATATACAAACTGTACCGAAACATTTTGACCTGCTAACCGTGAATCCAGAGGAACACCAAGCATACCCCTGTTCACAGACTCCGTCCGGTACTCTGTTCCATTGATATAGCAAGACCAATCTGAATCGCAGGGAATAGACGTTGCCAAATACTTGGCATCCGTAGGAATATCCAGATTGAAGCAAACACGATCTTCATCAAACGAAAGCAGTTCAAAAGCGTTTTGATGCTTATTGGCCATTTTCCCGCTGGCTCCTAACACAGCAGCGTCAGAAGCACCCTCTTTGTCAACAACAACGGCATTTAAAAGGATCTGTCCTTTTTCGTCCGTGGTCAGGTCGTCGTATGCAGCGTCCGCAAACACCTGATTTCTGGTAAAGGCCAACGGCAAATACTCTGTATTCAAGTACACATAGCAATCCTGTTCCTGATACAAAAACCGGAATTGTGCGGGCAATTCCTTTTCTGCATCACGAGTAATATAATACTTTACCCCCAAATAACTCATCAGGTCATATCTGTCGTATACACCATTGATAAAGTTTAAATCCGCACCGACTATATCCGCCGGGGAAACACCCGCTTCGGCAAAAAGCCTCACATTAGGCGGACATGCTACATACACATCGTTAGAAATTAAAAACTTGGTGTAATTCGGGTTATTAACAGAATTGTATGATTTCAAGCCGTTGTATGCCTGCACCATGGCATCGTTATCAGAGTCAATGGTACTGGTAATTACCGAATCAAAATCTTTATTAATCCGATAAAACCCGGCATCCTCGCTTTGAATTTTTTTAATGACGTCATAACTGGAGTCATAATATAAGGTTTGCGCAGAAGAAACACCGTTTTTTTCAGGTTCTTCCGTGTACCAGCCTCGGTAATTTAGAGCTGATTCGCAACACAGGCCGAACATGGCCAAAACCGCAGCAACACCGGCACTGATCCGCATCATTTGCTTGCAGTTTACAAGTTTTCCGATTGTCAAAACGATGTCGCTGACCACAAGGCATATCATGGCAACCAGCACAGAGAGCGCTTCATCATAAAATTCCGCGCCGCTGATTTTTTTGATGTGATATACATAACCAGAAGCAAGAGCACAAATCACCAGTGAAAGAACTATGCTTATATATAACGTTTTCCTGTAAAATCCCCGGTGATCGATGACTGCCTGCACACCCAGCGCGCACACAAGAGCAAGAATAACATTTAGAATAAACATCCATCTGTAGTTTACCGTTGAAAGAGCATTGGTTATGAACGCAAAGATAAGCGTGCTGCTTGCTAAAAGGCAAAGAACGAATACAACCAAAAACTGTCTGCGCTTTTTCCAATTACAGCCTGCCAAATACTGGCCTGCCAGAGGGATCCATGCTGCCGTAACATATGTTGTAAATTGAAAGTAGTCCTGCCGGAAGCCATAGTAATCGGTATTCACGGCATCTCCAAGTAAATTCAGATTAAAAGAGCGGGCAAAAGCTGTTGCCAAACACTCCAAATTGATGAAGAACATTTCCGCCGACATAACCGTATCTTTTCCGGAACCGGTACGGGCGGTATTCATCGTCAACTGAACCTGCGGCAACAGAATAAAGGCGGACAGGCAAATACTGACAACACCCATTAACGCCAGCTTCATAAGCAGCAAGAGTAGTTCTTTTACCTTCCACCCTTTGATCATCAGGAATCGAATCACAAGGTAGATCACGCACAGTATGCCTGAAATAAAAAAGAAATAATAAGAATACAGGCATGTGGCGATTAGGCTGATAGCCAGGAGCTTTGCCTTTCCTTCTTGGAGAAAGCGCTCAATTCCCAACAGATACAACGGACAGAAAACGCAAATGGTACCCAACACAAAATTGTTACCCATAATCACAGAATAGCCACTTACTGCGTAGAGTACTGCACCTAAGCTGCAGACAGGTCTGTCCAGTTTAAAATATCTAAGATAAAAAAAGCATACAACAGCTTCTGTCAGGAATTTCGCGATTTGGTACCAAAGGAACATGTGTTGGATATTATCCCGTCCACCCAGGAACAAAATATAGGTAAACGGATCGAATACCACATCGGCATGGGTAAACATACTGGTACCGATACCCATCCGCCACGACCAAAAGTTACCTCCCGAAAAAACACTATCATACATCTGATAATATGTCGGGAGGTTAGCCCGAATCAAATCGTTCATGATTCCTGTTGACAGGAAATCATAACCCTTAAAAATAAAGGTTCGCAATAGTACCACACAAAAAGCCAATGTGCTCAACACTGTTATTATCAGCCATGTGGTGTCTTTTTTGCGTAATGTTAAAGGGTTTGCCATTGCGAACCTCCTTGCTATTACATACTAATATGCATCTTTGCCCATTGCACGGTCTCACGGATGCCTTCCTCAAAGGTATATGTGGGCACAAAGCCGGTATCCTCCGTCAGATTGGAGATATCCGCCTCCAGATGCATCACCTGGTTGGGATAGTAATCCAGCTCGCCCAGGCCGATCTCCAGATTGGGATTTACCGCGTCGCGGATCATGCAAATATATTCCTTGAGCCGCTGGGGTTTGCCTGTACCAAACAGATAGATCGCGCCGTCCTTGCCGCTTTCCGCGATCATGCGGAACGCACGGGCGGCATCTTTATTATAGATGTAGTCCCAGATCTGGTCGCCCTTGGTAAACTGGACCCGCTCGCCCTTGAGCATTTTCAAAATACTGCTCATGACCATGGTATAGGTTCTGTCACCGGGACCGTACATGGAAACAATGCGCACCCACTCATGGCGGATGCCGTATTCCCGGCACTTCAGACGGGTCATCTGGCCTGCCATCAGTTTGCCAACGCCGTAGCCGTTGTCGGGATTGCAGGGCATATCGGGGTGCAGGATGCCGTCCACATGGCCGCACTCACTCTGACTGCCGGCGCCAATGAAGACTTTGCAACCCAGATCCTTGGCCAGTTCCACAGCGTCCAGAGAATACAGAACGTTTTTCGTCTGCAGGGACAAGTCTGCCCGGGGAGGACCCCAAGGGCCATCCCAGGCAAAATGATAGAAGACATCATAGTCCTTGGGGAGTTTTCCGATCAAGCTTTTCAAGTTATCCAGATTGCACTCCACAATATCCACCAGATTGCTCTTGGGAATTGCATCCAAGTGGGGAGAATTCTCCCGGCAAACGGCGGTGATGTGTACATTGTGGCGCATCAGCTCATCCATAAGCGCTACGCCAACGGCGCCGGTAGGGCCGGTCATGATAACTTTCTTCAGCTCCATCACTTTGTCTCCTCCATCATAGGGATATACATGTTTTCAGCCAGCTCTTCCCGGGAAATGAACGGCGCCAGATCCTCCAAGGGAGGAGATACCAAGCTGCCGTCGGGACGCTTCATGGTTGCAGACTTCGGCTCAAAGATCTGCGCGGTATCCACAAACACCTCACACATATGGAAACCGGGGGCTTCCATCGCGGCGCGGACGCCGGCAGCCAGTTCGCTGTTGGTGTGGATGGAGGAATAGGGAATGTCGTAAGCATAGGCGAGCTTGCTGAAGTCCGGGAAGCCCAGATCTCCGGTCTCGGGACCCACGCCCAGCATGCCGTTCTTAAAGAGATTCCGCTCCGTCAGACGCATCTGATGGTAGCCAGCGTTATTGATCACGAAGATCTTGATGGGCAGGCGGTTGGTCACGATGGTCTGCAGCTCCTGCAGATTCATCTGGATACTGCCGTCACCGGCAATACACACCACATCCTGACGGTCGGCTGCGACGCAGGCGCCGATGGCAGCGGGCAGATCATAGCCCATGCTGGAAAGGGCGCAGTTCATCACAAACCGATCGTTTTCCTTGATATAGTAGGCCGCGCTGCCCACAACGCTGGCAGAGCCGTTGGCCACCACGGTAATGGCATTCTCCGGCAGAGCGCGGCTGAGCTCGTCGATGAAGGCGTACACGTTGGCGACGCCTTCCTGCTCCTTCTGACGCGCTTGCACCACAGGATACTTCTCTTTCCATGTGCAGCACTGGTCGACCCATGCGGTCTTTTCGCCGCAGGGAGCCTCTCTGTATGCTGCCAAAAGGGCATGCATAAAGTCACAAGCATCGGCGCACACAGGCAGATCCGCACGCATGATGGGCTTGCGCAGCTCGTCCGCGTCAATATCGTCCACCACAACAAAGGCATTTCTTGCCCAAAGGTTCACATCAAAACCGACCTGATAGATGTTCAATCGAGAGCCGATACAGATCAAAAGGTCGCTGTTCTGGACCGCAAAGTTACCGGGGCGATCACCCATGTTGCCGCCGCGGCCGCAGTAATAGCGGTCGTCCGTGGCCATAACGTCAATGCTGTTCCAGCAGGTAACCACAGGAATGCCCATTTCCCGGACCATCTGGCGAAGAAGTTCTACGCCGCCGGACAGACGCACACCGTTACCGGCATAGACCACGGGGCGCTCTGCACTCTTCAGCTTTTCCACAATGAACTTGGCGGTTTTTGCCAGCTTTTCCTGGGGGAACACCCGGAAATCAGGAGCAAGGCCTTCATAGCCCACCAGCTCGTCGGTCTCCACGAAAGAGCCCTGGATATCCAGAGGAATGTCGATCCAGGCAGGACCCATTCTGCCGGTGGTCGCTTCGGCGTATGCCCGCTCCAGGCAGTAACGGATCTGCTCCTTGCGCTCCACCATCACCGCGTACTTGGTCATATTGCCCAGAGCGGGGACGATGTCCACCTCCTGGTTGCCCAGAGAACGCAAAGGCAGATGATTCAGCTTAATGGTCAGAGTGGTCTTGGTCTGACCGGAGAACACCAGCATGGGAATAGAATCCTGGTAAGCGCCCACAACACCGTTGAGGGCATTGATAGCGCCGGGGCCGCTGGTAACACAGCAGATAGCGGGCTTATTGTGGATCCGGGCATAGCCCTCTGCGGCAATGGCGGAGGCCTGCTCGTGATGGTTATAGACGGTGTTTAATTTGGGGTGGTGGCCAAAGGAATCGTTCATGTGCATGGAGCCGCCGCCACAAACGGTAAATACTTGAGAAATCCCTTTCTCCGCCATAAAATCGGCAATATAATCAGAAACTTTTACTCGCATGCTGACACCTCTCAAATACGGTCAAACAGATAATTTACACCGGTCTGGATCTCTTCACGGGTCACATCCCGCACGATGATCAGCTCCAGCGCCGGACCTTGCTCTTTCATCAAAACAGCAGTCAAACTGTCGCTGGTCTGCTTCTTGTCCTTGCGGATGGCGCTGATAATATCATCCATATTCACGGAAATGGATTCCTTGTTGATATGAATGATCTGCAGCAGAACATTTTCCATGCGGCGAGCCGTCTCCTCCCGGAGCCAGCCTCTTTCCACAGAGATGCGGTTTGCCACGATGGTGCCCATGGCGATTGCCGTGCCGTGGGGGATGCCGTAATTGGTCATAGACTCAAAGGCATGGCCGAAGGTATGTGCAAAATTCAGCTGGATACGCACGCCCCGGTCAAATTCATCCTGCTCGATAAAGTCTTTCTTGAAGGTCAGGCAGCTTTCCACGAAGGTCAGCAGGGTCTCGTCGTCCCGCTGCAGTAGCTTGCCGATATAAGTCTCCATGTTTTGGATGCCGGTCTCGCCCCGCATGACATTAAACTTTACCACTTCGCCCAGACCGCTCTGGAAGTCCCGCTCGGTCAAAGACTTGAAGAAGGGGGTGCAGATCTCAATGCGATCCGGGGGATAGAATGTACCCAGCAGATTCTTGAACTTCTTATAGTTCAAAGAAGTCTTGCCACCGATGCAGCTGTCGCATGCGGCCAGCAAGGTGGTGGGGAAGAATGTCCAGTGGATGCCGCGGTACAAAATGTTGGCCACAAAGCCGGTAACATCCTGCACGATACCACCGCCCAGGGAGATGAGCTTGGTGTTGCGCTTGGCGGCAATATTGGTCATGATCTCACAAATTTCCAGAGCCGTGTCCAGAACCTTGTTCTCTTCCACGGCGTCCAGAATATATAACTGCTTCTCGGGGATCGCGCCAAAAAGCTGCTCCCGGTACAGTTCGTATACATTTTTATCAATGACAACAAAGGTCTTGTCATCACAAGAAATCTCTGCAACAGGGGCGAAATCGCAATGGACCCGTGCCTCGTATTTCTTAGTAGCAGATTGAATAAACACGATGTATTCCTCCTGTTATCCTTAAAGTAAAGTTTCGCCGCCGTCTGCGACGATCACGCTGCCTGTCACAAAAGAGGCTTCGTCGGAAACCAGGAACAGGGCAACATTTGCGATCTCCCGGGGCTCTGCCATTCTGTCCATCAGATTGCAGCCCTTAAAACGGGAGAAATCCCGGTTGGTAAACAGGTTGGTAACCGTCATACCCGGGCACAGGCAATTTACGCGCACATGGGGGGCGTAGTTCTTTGCCAGGTAGTTGGTGAACTGGATCAATGCCGCCTTGGAAGTGGCATACATATAGCTTCTCTTACCTTTAATATAATGGTGGAGTCCGTTGATGGACGCGTTGTTCAGGATCACGCCGTGGCTTTCCTGCAGCAGGTCAATAAAATTCTGACACAGGTACAGAATGGACTTCAGGTTGGTATCGTAGGTCAGATCCCAGTCTTCATCGGTGATCTCTTCCAGACTGCCGGTGCGAAGGACGCCGGCATTGTTCACCAGAATATCCAGCTTGCCGAACTTTTCCACCACCTGCTGTTTTAGTGCTTCCACACTCTTTCTGCTGGAAACATCGCAAGCGATAAAGGTGACATCCATTCCCTGAGCACGCAGCATTTCTTCCGCTGCCATGCCCCGTTCTTCGCCGCGGGATACCATGATGACACGGGCGCCTTCTTCGGCAAAACGCTCGGCACAGCCAAGGCCGATGCCCGAGGTGCCGCCTGTGATCAAGGCGATTTTATTTTCAAGTCTTCCCATCTTCTGACCTCCGGTGTTTTTTTGGTTTACTGATAAAGAGACGGTGTGATAAATTTCACTTTCAGCCGATCCGCATGCTCCTCCAGGAAGGTGCGTACGGACTGATTCAATTCCTTGGCTTTTCCGTGGATATCCGAATACTCCATGTTGGTGCGGAAATAATTCATTTTTTCCGGATCGTAGCCGTCAAAGCCCGCCAGCGTAACCGCAGAGACATTCATATCCAGCAGAGCGCGCAGCATCATCAAAAGGGAATTATCACGCACCTTGGCCTGCATATCGATCAGGTTGCTGTAGTTGAGCACATACTCAAAAATGCCGTCAGTTTTGGTCACGTTGGAGGTGGCGATCACCGGAATGTCTTTGTTCTCCGCCCGGCTGAGCTGAGAGCTCAGCTGCAGATACCGCTTGGAGTTGGTCAAAAACAGGTAATCGGGTTTCTTGTTTTCCGGGATGAAATTGATGGCGATCACCAAAGGATCGTTCTCAGCGCAGTATTCCCGGACCTGCTTGCGACATTCCACACTGGTCTTGCCGGGGCCGATCAGGAGCAGCTCTTTCCCCTTCCACTGCTGGGCCAATGCGCCCATGGCAGCGGTATCGTCGCATTCACAAACCTCGTACTCCCGGTACAGCTTTTTGATGCAGTTTTCGTCGTACAGCAGCTTTTGGGGCTCATCGATCTTCTTGAGAATGTCGTTGATGGCCTTAATGGAAAGGGTGTTTCTGTTCATCAGATAGGACACATAGTTGGGATGCACCTTGTTGGAGGCAGCAACATAGTAGAACAGATTGTAGCCCCAATGCACCTTTTTGTAGATATCCATAATGCCGGTCTCGATGGCTTCCAGCATCTGGTTGATATCGTAATTGGTGCCGTAGTTCTCATTCATATACATGGCCAGCAGCTCCAGGGGCGCGTTGCCCGCGCTCTTGCCCATGCCGTAGAGGGTGCCATCCACCAGCATGGAGCGCTCGGTCTTGGCCTCGATCATTTCGATACAGTTGGCATAACCCATCTGGAAATTGTTGTGGGCGTGGTAGCCGATGCAGATATCCGGCGCCAGGCTGCGGTCCAGTACTTCAAAGATATGATACAGATTGCTCTGATGGAGCAGGCCGTAGGTGTCCACCATGGACACGGCGTAAGGATGCAGATCATTCACAAGATCCACAAGCTCCAGCAGGTCCTCGTCGGAATAGGAGGTTACAGAGACCGCCTGAACAAACACCTTGTAGCCCAAGTCCTTGATCTGCTTGCAGTAGGCGATGGCTTCATGCATCACATGCTGCTTAAAGATGACGCGGATGCCGTCCAGGTAGCTTTCCTCACAGGGCTGAAGATTTTCAATTGCGCAAGTACCGTAATCGATCATTCCCACGACCATGGTGTCCTTGCTGTCCAGCTCACCGTAAATGCGGGCAACCGATGCAGAGTCCGGCATGATGCTCCGGTTAATATCAAAGGGGCGGCGCTGATCCAGGAAACCCACCTCGATCACATCCACGCCGGAACTGACAACGCGCTCAAACACGTTGACCAGTGTGTCATGACCGAATTCCCAGTCATTGATATAGCCTCCGTCCCGGAGCGTACAGTCAAGCAACTGCATTTTTTTCATCACATAACCTCCTGATAGGTATCAGGCTTTAAATGCCCAAAACTTATTCAGCAAAAAATTCAAGGGGATGGTAATTACCATGTTCAGCCAGGGGGCAAGCCATTCCGACACATGCAGACCGCTTACCATGATAGCTAAGGTAATACTGCCCAGAACGAAACTGCCGCCGTAGGCCAGATAGGTCCGCAGCAATTTCTGCCAAAAAGAAAACTCAGATTTTTTAAATACGAAGCGGTTGTTCCAGTAAAAGCTGTTCAAAACGCTGACGATCCAGCCCACCACGTTCCCCAAGAAATACAGCTTAGGGTCGCACCAGACAAACAGATAATATACAGTCGTAGAAACGATGGTGTTACTGGCGCCGATGATGCCGAACTTGATAAACTGCACCAAGACTTCTTTCCAGTTGTCTTTGTTGATGCCCTTTAATTTGTCAAACGCGCTCACTTGGTTTCCCCCAGAAACTCCAGAATTTCAGCGTCCATCTCTGCGGGGATGTCTCCGCCGGAGAGCCATACCTTGCTGAAACGGCAGACCATTTCCATGCACTCTTCCATGTGCCAGCGGGGCTTCCAGCCGAAGACTGCCTTGATCTTGCTGCAGTCCAGCTTCAGGAAATTGGCCTCGTGAGGCGCGTTGGCCTCTGCCTGGTTCTCCCAAGCGGCGCCTTCGCCCCAGTGCTTGCAGAACAGATCCACCAGCTCGCCGGTGGTCACGCAGTCACAGTCGTCCGGGCCTACGTTATAGAAGCCTGCGTAGCGGATATCCTCGTACTGCTTTTGCGCAATGGTCAGATACACATCCAGAGGCTCCAGCACATGCTGGTAGGGACGGGTGGAATAGGGGTTGCGGACGCCGATGGTCTTGCCCGCCGCCATAGCCCGGACACAGTCGGGGATAATGCGGTCGTTGGCAAAGTCGCCGCCGCCAATCACGTTGCCGGCGCGGGCGGTGGATACCGCCACCTTGCCGTCTGCGAAGAAGCTGTTGATATAGCTGTGGGTCACCAGCTCGGAGCAGCTCTTGGAATTGGAGTAGGGGTCGAAGCCGTCCAGAGGCTCATCCTCCCGGTAGCCCCAGCACCACTCGTTGTTGTGGTAGACCTTGTCGGTGGTCACATTCAGAACGCTCTTGACGCAGCTGCTGAGCCGGACACATTCCAGAATGTTGACAGTACCCATCACGTTGGTCTCGTAGGTGTAATGGGGATCTTTATAGCTGTCGCGGACGATGGGCTGGGCAGCCAGGTGCAGCACGATCTCCGGCTGCGCCGCGTCAAAAGCGGCCTTCATAGCCTTCAGATCCCGCACGTCGCCGATGATGCTGGTCATTTTGCCTTCCAGACCCGCCAGGGCAAACAGGTTGGGGTCGGTGGGCGCTTCCAGGCTGTAGCCGGTGACGATGGCGCCGGCGTTTACCAGCATGCGGCTGAGCCAGGTGCCCTTAAAGCCGGTATGTCCGGTGAGGAACACCCGTTTTCCGTTGTAAAAAGAACGATCCATGTCAGCAGTTCTCCTTATTCGTTAGTCTTCCCACTTTTTCCAGGGTGCGGTACCCTTCTTCAGGTGCTTTTCCAGAATTTCCATCTCACGCTTGGTGTCCATGCACTGCCAGAAGCCTTTGTGCATGTAGCTCATGAGCTGGCCTTCCTTTGCCACGCTCTCCAGAGGCGCGCGCTCGAACACGGTCTCGTCGCCTTCGATGTAGTCGAAGATGGAAGGCTCCAGCACCATGTAGCCGGCGTTGATCACAGCGCCGTCGTTCTTGCTCTTTTCACGGA
>JAZRZT010000118.1:0-2370 GCA_045601475.1 Faecousia sp. | reverse complement strand
GAAAGAGGCGATTGTGTATGAAGCGGTTGTTGGCGGTGTGTTTGATCGTTGCGGCTTTGATTTGTATATTTTTGTTGCCCACATCTGCGGAAGAAGCACTTCCCCAGGCGGGTTTCGGTAAGGTGGATATTACCCCCGATCATGTGCAGAATCCGAAGCTGCCCCTGGTCGGCTATGAGACGAATGACCGGTATATGACAGGCGTGGAGACTTTGGATGGGGTGCAGAGCAAACTCTACACTACTTGTATTGCCCTGACGGATGCCCAGGGCGGCACGGTGCTGTTCATCACCGTGGATACCATCAATTCCAACCAGCAGTGGACCAACGAGGTCAAGAGCGCTATCGTGAATCAGCTGGGCCAGGAGGTCATCGATGCCGACCGCATTTACATCAGCGCCACCGGCACCATGTCCGCTCCGGATATGGCATACAGCGGCGTAGATCCGGAGGCGGCAGCCCAGGTGACGGCTTACCGGCAGATGGTCGTTGCGGGCACTGTGGAAGCGGCCCGGTTGGCGATGGAAGATCGGTGCAATGTGCACATCGAGCACAACGATATGCAGGTGGAGGAGGCGGTGGTCCACCAGGATGCTGCGGCGGCGGGCACGTACAGAACCCGCATGAACTACTGCGCCCATTATAATGTGGTAAAAAAGGACGACCCCAGTGTCAGCTATGTGGCAGGCACGGGCTTTGGTCCTAACAGCTATATCAACAGTAGCAGCTACAACGCTACCGAGGTGGAAAAACCCGACGACACCATGGGCCTTTTGGTCCTGGAGCCTGCCGATGAGAGCAAGAAGCCCATCGTGTTGGCCAACTGGAGCGCCAAGGCCAATCTTTCAAGCACCGGCTATTTCCAGTACGGTCTTGTAAACCGGAATATGGCATCTGCGGACTATGTGGGCTTCTTCCGGGAGAAGTTGGACAGCCTGGGTGATGGCTACCGTACCGCTTTCTTCCAGGGTACTTCCGGCAACGTCAATGCCTATGCCCTGCGGCTGGATCAGCAGGATCCGGATGTAAGAGACGACGAATATCACTGGGTGGATGAGAACGGCAAGGATCAGACCGCGGTGGTTGTCAGCCCCAAGCTCTACGGCGAAAAGCTGGCGAATCTGGCCTATCACGGTTTGACCCACGAAGCCCAGGAAGGCGATGACCACCTCCATGAAGCCATTCAGAACGCGTCTTTGCGGAATCTGAAGGTCCGCTTCGCGGTAGAGCCTGATGTGCCAACGGAGGATCAGGTGGCGCTTATCAATCAATTGAAGATGACCGGCGCGCCTGCCGCGGCGGATCCGGAAGATCAGATGGCGGTGTATGATAACCTCTATGCGTACTTAGTGGCATCTTCGGAAAACTTCGCCGCAGGCAAGGCTCTGATCACGGAGCAGAGCGGCTTCACTGCGGCGCAGGTGGAACTGGCCCAGAGCATTGTGGATTACAGACAGCTGGTGGGTATTGAAGCCAGAATGCAGCACAAGCTCAGCTATACAAAGGATGAGAATGGCAATTCTGTAATTTCCAGCGTCAACTTCGCTACCGACGCGGTGTACTGTGACGTGACTATGCTGCAGTTCGGTAAGATGACCTTTGTTATGGCCCCTGCGGAACTATACGATTTCTACGGCGAGCAGGGTACAGAAAAGGATTGGGACCATGTGGGCGCCCACTTTGTGCTGGGCAACACCAATGGCGCTTCCGGCTACATGCCCAACGCCGCCAGCTTTGATTACAACAAGAATAAGTCAGGCTACTACCAGGGCACCAACATCACCTGCTCCACGGTCTTCCCCCGTGGTATCGGTGAGCGGCTCATGGAAACCTATGTCAACATTAAGAAGACTCTGGATGATGAGCGGGAAGGAAATGTGGTCAACCAGTGCGAATGCGGCGCCAAGGAAGAAGACTTCGCAACCGTTAATTTGCCCGGCCATACCCATGAATTAAAGACATTCCTCCCCTGGTATGACCCGGACAGCTTGCCTGTTCACGGTAATTACCGCCTGATGGCCGACATCCGGCTGTACCAGGAGGCCCGTACAGGCACCGGACATAAGTGCATCGACCTCAACGGTTACACCATCACCCGGAAAGTGCTGCCGGAAGAGATCTTGGATCAAACCGGCCAGCCTGTGACGGACCAATCCCTTTTCTATAAGGGCACCCGTCTGTTCGCGGTGGAGACCAACGGCCGGATCACCATTACCGACACCTCCGACGGGGCTGCCGGAACGCTGACCCGGAATCTGGATGATCTTTCTGAGGCAGATCAGAAGAAGATCAACAACTATGGCTTGCTCCTGTCCATCATCAGCGGCAATGTGAATGAAAATGTGCTGTACAAGGGCACTCTGGATGCCC
>JAZRZT010000117.1:0-4034 GCA_045601475.1 Faecousia sp. | reverse complement strand
CAACAGGAAAATTGTATCAAATCTTGCAGAAATGTCAAGAGGTTGCAAGAATTTATGCAAAAATATTTTTGACAAAAAAGGCGGGGAGCACTTTCGTGCTCTCCGCTAAGTATTTTAGTTGTTGGCTGCAACAAAAACGATGTTCTTGTCATCCCACACATCGGGGGTAAAATGTACTTCCAATTCCTTCCAGTCCTTAGGCACTTCATAGCCGATAATGCCATTGAGTTTTTTGCCCGGCGCAACAGTGCCGTCCAGCTGGTTTTTGTTATCTTTTGCTAACAGCGCAGACAGGCTATAATTGCAGGCAAAGTCATCACAGTATGCCTCAAAACTCATCATGGAGGAGACGGTGATTTCCTCGTCAGAATTGTTTTCTATGGTAAACTCGCAGATAGCAAACACATTGCCACTAGTGGGTTTGTTGTACTGAGATCCCTTGCTTACGGAGACATCTTCCAAACAGACCTTAACACCTGCAAGCTCCACAGTGTCGCCAACGGTGAAGACGGTTTCCTCGGTTTTGGGCGGGGTTTGTGTGGTGCCGGTATCTTGCGTCTGTGCGGGGGGTGCGTCTGTTACTTTCTGGGGTTCGTCACTGCCGCCGGAAGAACTGATAAGGACGATCAGGACAATAAAAACCAAAGCACCGATGAGAATAGGGTGACCCTTTTTGTTCTTTGCTCCGCAATGGGGGCAATTCTTTGCGGCTTTTGCGACTTCTTTTCCGCAGGCCTTACAATAATGCAGTTTTTCGCTCATAATGATTTCCTCTCTGTTTTTATTGTGCCATTGTTTCACAAGGCATAAAAACAGTATAACAGACACAGAATAATTACGCAAGTACGTATACGCACTTGCGTAAAATATTTTACCATGTTTTTGAGGTGATAGTATGAATGTGAAAGACATGGTAGTTGCCCGCTTTGCGGAGTTATGCAAAGAACGGGGAATAAGAGTCAATGAGTTGGCGTATCGTTCCGGCGTAACACCGTCTACTGCCTACAGCATGATGGACGCAAAACGCAGAGACATTTCCATTGTTACGATCAAGAAGTTCTGCGATGGATTGGAGATCAGTTTAGGCGAGTTTTTCGGGACGCCGGAGTTTGATGCGCTGGAGCAGGAAATTGTGTAAATATGTTTGGACTTCGTCTATATCCCTGCCGGGATACATCCGAAGTCCAAAGGGTGGGTGAGGGATTCGTTTGCATTTTCGCCTTTGGCGAAAATTAAGGTTCGGCTCGACGGAGTCTCGCCGGCAACAGTCCACCGGACTGTTGCATTTAGATTATTCGAATCCCACACGGCCCATAAAAAAGACAGACCCGAAGGTCTGTCTTTTTTATGGGGTGGGTGATGGGATTCGAACCCACGAATACCGGAACCACAATCCGGTGCCTTAGGCCTCTTGGCGACACCCACCATATTCTGTTTGCTGAAAAGATGGCACGCCAGAAGGGACTCGAACCCCTGACCTACTGCTTAGAAGGCAGTTGCTCTATCCAGCTGAGCTACTGGCGCATTTCTTTGGAGCGGGTGACGGGAATCGGACCCGCGTATCCAGCTTGGAAGGCTGGTGTTCTACCATTGAACTACACCCGCAGATCGTCTACGTCCTGACCGATTCAGCTATAGAATATTAGCACAATAATTTCCCTATGTCAAGGCTAAATCCCGAGAATCCCGGGAATTTTTTCATAAATCACGTCCGCCACCGCGCCGTCGGCGCAGTTACAAACATTCTCGTAACGGTCGGCCACCACGCCGTCGGCAGGGCAAAAAGCATAATCCGCCCCGTCCAGCATGGTGATATCGTTCTCCGCGTCGCCCACACAGACCAAAATCTTCCGACCCAATTGCGCCTGTAATTCCCGGGCGGCATTCAGCTTGGAAACGCCTTTGGTGTGGACATCGATGATCCGGGGGGCGGCCCGGAAAGTGACCACCTTGTCTCCCCACAGGTCCAAAATTCGCTGTTCTGCCCGGTTAAACAGCGCCAGTTCCTCCGGGGTGCAGTCGAACATGGTGCCCACCTTATTATAATAGGGCTTGCCAAACAGGGCGAACTTCACAAAGGGACCCAGATCATCTCCGGGGAATGCGGGTTTATGGGGCCAGCCCATGCCCTCGTACATCTGCACATACTCCGGCTTCTCGTTAATGAGGTAGTGGCAATCCAATGCCTGGACTTCCAGGTTCAGCTCCGGAAATTCCTCTGCCATCTGGTTTAAGACTTCCCACATGGGCAGATCGATGGGCTTGTGGTAGGTGTACTCTCCCTCAAAAAAGGCAGCGCTGCCGTTAAAAAGCAGCAGGGGCGCGTTGGTAGGCACGACTTTCATCTGAGGGCCGAAGGTGTTCATGCTTCTGCCGGTGTTCACGGTGAACTTGCCCCCGTTTGCCATGAAATATTCAATTGCCTCCACGTTCCTTTTGGGGACAACGGAGTCGGGGCCTGTGAGCGTGCGGTCAAAATCCACCGTCAGCAAAACATCAGAAAACATATCAACTCATTCTTTCCAGTTTTTCCAAAACTTCTTTGAAATATGCCGGCAGGTCTGCCATGACCATTACCGGGCGCTGGTCCCGGGGGTGGCGGAAACACAGGATACCGGCGTGGAGCACCTGACTTGACTGACCCAGCTCCGGCTTTTTCCGCCCGTATACCACATCGCCCAAAATAGGATGGCCGATGGATGCCATGTGGACGCGGATCTGGTGGGTGCGGCCGGTTTCCAGCCGGCAGCGCACATGGGTGTAGCCCCGGTAACGCTTGATCACTTCCCAGTGGGTGATGGCATCCTTGCCGCTTCGCTGGTTGATACACATCTTCTTTCGGTCAGAAGGGTGCCGCCCGATGGGCGCGTCTACCGTGCCGTTGTCCTCTTTGAGGTTACCGCAGACGATGCATTCATAGGTCCGGGCCATGGTGTGGTCTTTCAGCTGGGAGGCCAGCACCACGTGGGCCAGGTCGTTCTTTGCCACGGCCAGAAGGCCGGAGGTGTCCTTGTCGATGCGGTGCACAATGCCCGGGCGCAGCTCGCCGTTGATGCCGGAAAGGCTGTCTCCCATGGCGAAGAGCAAACCGTTGACCAAGGTGTCGTCCTGATGTCCCGCGGCAGGATGGACCACCAAGCCCTTGGGCTTATTGATCACCAGCACGTCCTCGTCCTCATAGACGATCTCCAGGGGAATCTCCTTGGGCACGATGTCCACGGGCTTGGGCTCGGGAATCTCCACGCAGATCTCATCGGAAATATTCAGTTTGCAATTTTTCTTGCCGGGTTTGCCGTTTACCAGCACGCAGCCCTCGTCCAAGAGGCGCTGAGCGGCGCTGCGGGTCAGACCTTCCACGGACCGGGCCAAAAAGGCATCCAGCCGCTCCCCCGCCATGTCTGCAAACAGGGTCATGTCTTTTCTTCCTTCCAGAACTTTCGGTTAAAGAACACTAAGCTTACCATCAGGGCGATACAGCCGCAGGTGATAAAGCAGTCGGCTACATTGAACACGGGGAAATTCATGAATTCCAGATTTACCATGTCCACCACATAGCCAAAACGCAGTCGGTCGATCATGTTGCCCAAGCCGCCGGCCCAAATAGCTACGATACACCACCGTTCAAAGGTGGTAAAGCCCATTTTCTTTTTCCAAAATTCC
Organism: Faecousia sp.; assembly: GCA_045601475.1. Lineage (GTDB taxonomy): Bacteria > Bacillota > Clostridia > Oscillospirales > Oscillospiraceae > Faecousia. The sequence continues at coordinate 374 of JAZRZT010000117.1, read as the reverse complement.
AAAATAACAGCCACGGTCAGCGCCGCAAACAAAATCGCAAACAGCCACTGCTGTCCTTTCAGCATGGAAAAGGCAGCGCCGTCGTTTTGGATATAGGTGAAGTGGAAGAGGCCGGGGATGGCCTGCACATAACCGTGGAGCGGGATGTTTGCCAGCACCAGATATTTTGTGACCTGGTCTGCCGCCACGATGATTGCCGCAGCCAAAGTCATAAGAACATATACCATAAAAAACAGCTCCTTTATAAGCGCTTCCATCTTACCATTTCCCCAGAGGAAAGTCAAACAAAAGCCGGGACGCATTGCGTCCCCGCGTATGTATGGGGGGAGGTCAAGGCAGATATCTCTTGGCGGACTCAGCAGCCTGTGCGGGGG
>JAZRZT010000116.1:0-7250 GCA_045601475.1 Faecousia sp. | reverse complement strand
ATCTTCAGCTTCTTGTCTTCTTTCTGCTGCTGGCGCTGTTTTTCGGTCATCTGCGCAGCAACCTGCTCCTTGCGGAGCTTCTTCTTATCGGATGCGCTCATTGAATATACATTCCTCTCATGGTAACATTACGCGCCTTGGTTAGACGCATAGACCGTAACATTATAACGGATAAGTTTTCTACTTTCAAGTACAAAAGTGTTAAAAATGAAAAAAAGCAAGAAAAAGGGCATGGGAACGAATTCCCATGCCCAACCCGCTTCGGCCGTGTCGCCTCCGATTATGACCTGCGCAAAACGGCAGGTGGGTCGCCGCTCCCAACCTTAGCTGCTCCCAACGTCCGCCTATCGTCAAAGCGTAGGCGGGAGGTCTGCAATCCGGAGGGGAAACTAACATCCCAATATCAAAGTGTAGGTCCAAAAAGGAGGCGATCACGCACCAAGCAGGCGGTATTTATTCGTCTTCGTCCTCTTCCTCGTACAGTGCGTCCATGATCAGCTGGTAGACAGTCTCCAGCTCGTTATCGTCTTCAATGGCGCAAAGGATAGGCTCGCCATCTTCTTCCACGGACTTAAGGATGCTTACCTCCAGATCCTGCACGTCTTCCTCGCTGCCTGCGGGGATCACGGCCAGATAGGTGCTGCCCTGGTATTCCAGGGAAGAGAGTACTTCCAATTCGAATTCGGTGCCGTCCTCATCCATGATGGTCATGAAATCGGAGCCGTAATGATCAGCCATAGTTTGTGCCTCCTTCTTTGTTTCTATGCCCATTGTAAACAAAGCCCGATGCAAAATCAAGAGGAAATCCGTCCAGAATGGCTTTGTATTCGAGGTAAATATAAATTCATTAAATATTAAGAAACTGGGACTTTCATTTTGAAATGGGGTATGCTATAATCATATTCGTATTGGTATGCGTATATGCTGCCAAAGACAAGAAATTATTACCATGCGCACCCTGTGGTGCTGTGATGGAGGGTATAAAATGGCTAACGAAAATAAGAAGCCGGAGCGCCGGAAGATCAACTGGACACCGGAACTGATCCGCCGGACCTGGATGCTGGTGTTTTCCTGCTTGAAGATCATTCTGGGCGCACTGGTTACTGTGGCTTTGATCGGTGTTGTGTGTATGTTTGTGCTCATGGGCGTTTTGGGCGATTACCTGGAAGAGGATATCCTCCCCGAGGCAAACCTGGTCCTGGAGAATTATAACCTGGACGAACCTTCCTATGTGTACTACGTAAACAGCGACGGCAAGATCGAGCTTCTGCAGAAGATCCATGCAAGCACCGACTGGGAAAACGCAGATTACGAGGATATTCCCAAGGCGCTGATCCATGCGGCGGTCGCCATTGAAGATAAGCGTTTTTATGAACATCAGGGTGTGGACTGGTTTACCACCATCAAGGCCTTTGCCAATATGTTCTTCGGCGACGAGACCGTGGGCGGCTCCAGCATCACCCAGCAGCTGATCAAAAACGTCACCCAGAATAAGAGCGTTACGGTCCAGCGTAAGGTGATGGAGTTCTTCCAGGCGACCCTTGTGGAGAAGAACTACGACAAAGATACCATCATGGAGATGTACCTCAATGCCATCTACCTGGGCCAGGGCTGCCGTGGTGTGCGAAGCGCGGCAGAGACCTATTTCGGTAAGGAACTGCAGAACTTGACCATCGCTGAGTGCGCAAGCCTTATCAGTATCACCAATAACCCCTCTCTGTTCGACCCCTACAGCTCCCGGGAGTTCAAGTACGCCGGTGAAGTCATGAACGGTATGCAGAGAAACCGCCACCGCCAGCTGCTTGTCTTGGGAGAAATGCTGAACCAGGGCTATATCACCCAGGAAGAGTACGATGAGGCTGTGGCCCAGGAACTGGTGCTGAAGAACGGCATTGATGAGCAGGATCGCTGGATCGAGTGCACAACGGAATCCTGCGGCTATGAGGGTGTGGCGTCTACCTATACAAAAGACGCGGAAAATAAGAATTATGTCTGCCCCAAGTGCGGCACGCTGATTCCTATTGAAAACGATAATTCCCAGATCGTCTACCCTTACTTTGTGGATACGGCATTAAAGGACTTTGCCCGGATGCTGGCGGAGAACGACGGTGTTACCACATGGAATGACAATGTTTGGAAGAACTACAGAAACGTGATCAGCCGTGGCGGTTATCACATCTACACCACCTACGACGAGAAGGCTCAGGAAGCGGTGGATAAGATCTATAAGGATCTGAATCAGATTCCTGCCCCCAGAGGCGCGCAGCAGCTGCAGTCTGCCATTGTGGTTATCGACAATGATACCGGCGATATTGTCGCCATGGCCGGCGGTGTTGGCGACGAGAAGGAGCACTTCGGTTTAAACCGCGCCACCCAGTCCCGTCTCCAGTCCGGATCTTCCATGAAGCCTTTGGCCATTTACGCCCCCGGTTTCGAGAAGGGTGTCATCTCTCCGGCTACCGTGGTCAAGGACCTGCCCATTAACTATAATGGCGGCTCTGCATGGCCCAGAAACGACAATAAGGAGTATAACTACGCCTACACCATCTACCGGGGCATTACCCGCTCTGTGAACGCTGTTTCCGCAAACACCTTGAAGCTGATCGGCGAGGAATACAGTTATGACTTTGCCAAGGATACCTTCGGCCTTTCCACCATGCGGGATGAGGACATGAACTTTGCATCTCTGGCTCTGGGCGCGCAGCACTACGGTGTTACTGTGCGGGATATGGCAACCGCCTTTGCCACTTTTGCCAATGACGGCATCCGCCGGGAAAGCAGAACTGTGACCAAGGTCTATAACGGCAAGGGCGAACTGGTGCTGGACAACACCCAGGATGCCTATCAGATCCTCAGCGAGAAGACGGTGACCTATACCAACTACTGCTTGGTGAATGCGGCCAATGCAGGTACCGGTACCCGTGCCGTGTTCAGCGGCCAGCAGATCGCCGGTAAGACCGGTACCACCAACGCCGCTCGCGACCGCTGGTTCTGCGGCTATACCGGCCATTACACTGCGGCGGTCTGGTGCGGTTTCGATACCCCTGCCAAGATCAACCTGGGCTATAACCCTGCCTGTGAGCTGTGGAAAAAGGTGATGCAGCCCCTTCACAGCGGTCTTCCCAGGCAGTCGCTCTACAGCACCGGCAAGATGACCGATGTAACCGTTTGTCTGGATTCCGGTCTGCGGGCCACGGATGCCTGTAAGAACGATATCCGCGGTGACCGTACCGAGACGGTCAAGTGCTACCCCGAAGACCGACCCAAAGGCAGCTGTACCACCCATGTGGAGCTGGAGGTCTGCTCCGGCGGCGGTGTGGCGACGGAGTACTGCAGAAAGTTTGCTTCCGTGGACAGCAAGGTGATTCTTTCCACCAAGTCTCTGGTGAAGCTGACCACCGAGGAATTTAATGCTTTGGTCAGAGCCAAGAAGTTTGGCCTGGAGGATCTGTATACCCGGGATGATTATATCTATCTGACCGACGGTAACGGAAAGGACGCCGACTTTGAGGGCTTTGCGGGCAATATCAACAAGAACACTTCTATGCCCTACAAAGTTTGCACAGCCCACACACAGGCATCCTGGGAGCAATACCAGGGAAGTAACCCCATTGGCGGCCTGTTTGGGGGCTAAGAGGAGAAGAACATGATTTGGATTTCCGATGAATGGAAAGATTATGAAGTGCTGGATACCTCCTGCGGTGAGCGGTTGGAGCGGTGGGGTAAATACCTGCTGGTCCGCCCCGATCCCCAGGTGATCTGGGATACGCCCCACAGCGATCCCGGCTGGAAGAAATACGATGCCCGGTATGTCCGCTCCAACACCGGCGGCGGCCACTGGACCGATCACAACCTGCCGGAGCGGTGGCAGATCCGTTATAAGGATTACTTGACCTTCAATGTCAAGCCCATGAATTTTAAACACACCGGCGTGTTCCCCGAGCAGGCTGCCAACTGGGATTTTATCCGGGATAAGGTGGCCTCTGCCGGCCGTCCTACGAGAGTTCTCAACCTGTTTGCCTACTCCGGTGGTGCCACTTTGGCGGCTGCCGCTGGTGGCGCGGAGGTGTACCATGTGGATGCCTCCAAGGGTATGGTGGCCTGGGCAAAGGAGAATGCCAAGTCCTCCGGCCTCGCGGACAAGCCCATCCACTGGATCGTGGACGATTGCGGCAAGTTTATCCAGCGTGAGATCCGCCGGGGCCGCCGTTACGACGGCATTATTATGGATCCCCCCAGTTATGGCCGCGGCCCCAGCGGTGAGATCTGGAAGATGGAGACCAGCTTCTATCCCTTCCTTTTGGAAGTGGGCAAGCTGCTGACGGACAATCCCCTGTTTGTTATCATTAACTCCTATACCACAGGCTTGGCCCCCTCTGCGGTGGGCTACGCCTCTGATGTGGTATTCGGCGCTACTCACGGCGGCAGCACCGCGGTGGGCGAATTGGGCCTGCCTGTACGTTCCTCCGGATTGATGCTGCCTTGCGGCGCAGCAGGCCGCTGGACACCTTGATTTATGTTTTCCTGTTAGGAGGGAAACCTTTTGAGCAAAGCAATTTCTGTTGAACATCTGGCATACAGCTATCCGGGCGTGGACAACACGCCCGGCGTTGCCGTCTTTGAGGATATGAATCTGTCCATTGAAGAGGGTAGTTTTGTGGCGATTTTAGGCGGTAATGGCTGCGGAAAATCCACACTTGCCAAACATTTTAATTCCATTTTGCTGCCTTGCGGCGGCAAGGTCTATGTCTGCGGCATGGACACAGCCGACGAGGAAAAGCTGATTTCCATCCGCCGCCGTGTCGGCATGGTATTCCAAAATCCGGACAACCAGATCGTTGCCAACGTGGTGGAGGAGGATGTTGCCTTCGGTCCGGAAAACCTGGGCGTTGCCAGTCCCATGATCCGCAATCGCGTGGACAGCGCTTTGCAGCAGGTTGGTATGTATGACTACCGGGAGCATGCGCCCCATCTTCTGTCCGGCGGACAGAAGCAGCGTATCGCCATAGCCGGTATCATCGCCATGGAGCCTAAGTGCATCATTTTGGACGAGCCTACGGCCATGCTGGACCCCAGGGGCCGGAAAGAGGTCATGGACACCGTCCTGAAACTGAATCGGGAAAAGGGGATCACCGTTGTGCTGATCACCCATCATATGGATGAAGCAGCCAAGGCGCAGCGGGTGGTAGTGCTCAGCGACGGAAAGGTTGCAGCAGATGGCACACCCAAAGAAGTGTTTTCCCAGGTGGAGCTTTTGCACAGTATCCGCCTTGCGGCTCCCGAGACTGTGGAACTTTGCAATGAATTAAACAAGCACGGATTTGAACTCTCTTTAGAAAATTTAGAAACTGAGGAATGTGCGCAGGCACTTTATGAGAAGCTAAAGGCCTGACCCACAGGAGGTTAGAGAAAAGTGGCACCTATTTTGCAGGTAAAAAACCTACAACATATATATAGTGTCGGTACACCCTTTGAACACGCGGCTTTGGAGGATGTTTCTTTCAGCGTGGAGCGTGGAGAATTTATCGGTATTATCGGACATACTGGCTCGGGTAAGTCTACGCTTATCCAGCATTTGAACGGCCTTCTGAAGCCCACATCCGGCTCCGTGGAACTGGATGGCGTGGACATTTGGACCGACAAAAAGACCACACGGCAGGCGCGTTTTCGTGTGGGTCTGGTGTTCCAGTACCCGGAGTATCAGCTGTTTGAGGAGACGGTGTATAAGGACATCGCCTTCGGTCCCAAGAATATGAAGTTGCCTGCCCATGAGATCGACCGCCGGGTCCGGGAAGCCGCAGGCTTTGTGGGACTGACCGAAGAGCAGCTGGAGGTATCTCCGTTTGACCTGTCCGGCGGACAGAAACGGCGGGTTGCCATCGCCGGTGTTATCGCTATGGAGCCGGAGATCCTGATCCTGGACGAGCCCACTGCCGGATTGGACCCGGAGGGCAGGGAAGAGATCCTGCAAAATATCAATGACTACCGCAAGGCCAAGAACGCCACTGTGATGATGGTCAGTCATTCCATGACCGATGTGGCTCGGATGACCGACCGGCTTTTGGTCATGAGCGGCGCCCATCTTCAGATGGACGGCACACCCAGAGAGGTCTTTGCCCGCGCAGAGGAACTTCTGGACATGGGTTTGGATATCCCCGAAATCACCCGTGTGTTTATGCACCTGCGGGAAATGGGTTTGCCTGTGGAGCCTGTGTATACAGTGGACCAGGCTGTTGCCCAGCTGAAAAAGCTGAAAGGGGGTAGTGTCCATGCTTAAAGACATTACACTCGGTCAGTATTTCCCGGGAAATTCTCCGGTACACCGCTTAGACCCCCGCACGAAATTAGTGCTGCTGGTAGTGTATATCGTTGCGCTTTTTCTGGCGGTTAGCTGGGTGTCCTACGGCGTTATGTTTGGCTTTTTGGTCCTCGTGATCGCTGTATCCAGGATTCCCTTAAAATCTATCGTCAGAGGCATGAAACCCCTGGTTTTTATCCTGATTTTTACCGGCATTTTGAACATTTTCTTTACAACCGGTGAAAAGGAATTGCTGTCTTTTTGGGGTGTGCACATTTATCTGGAGGGCCTCATTCGCGCCTTCTTTATGGTGATCCGCATCCTTATGCTCATCACCGGCACCTTCCTTCTGACGTATACCACATCTCCCATCGCCCTCACCGATGGCTTAGAGTCTCTGCTAGGACCTTTAAAGAAGCTGCGTATGCCTGTCCATGAACTTTCCATGATGATGTGTATCGCCATGCGCTTTATTCCTACCCTCATTGAGGAAACGGACAAGATCATGTGCGCGCAGAAGGCTCGTGGCGCCGACTTTGAAAGCGGCAAGCTGTTGGATCGGGTGAAGGCATTGGTGCCTATTTTGGTGCCTTTGTTTATTAGCGCCTTCCGCCGCGCGGACGAACTGGCCACTGCCATGGAGTGCCGCTGCTACCACGGCGGTGACGGCCGTACGAAGATGAAGCTTCTGCGGTATAAACTGCGGGACTTTGAGACATTTGTGATCGGCGCTGCGCTTTTGGTAAGTGTGATCGTCCTGCGCAAATTCGGCCTGTGAGGTAATTATGCGAAATATCGCTTTGTTTTTGACCTATGAGGGTACAGCCTACCACGGCTGGCAGATGCAGAAAAATCTGGCAACCGTCCAGCAGACCTTGGAAAAAGCCATCGCCATGGTGGTGGGTCACGATGTCCATGTCACCGGCTGCGGCCGTACCGATGCCGGTGTCCA
>JAZRZT010000115.1:0-2007 GCA_045601475.1 Faecousia sp. | reverse complement strand
ATGGCATCCGAAGTCCAGAAGGGCAATGCTCCCGAGGAGCGCAAAATCCAGCGCCTGTTCAGAGACGCCAATGTGACTCGCCTCATTAAGCGCTGTAATGACTTTGGCGCCGGCGGTGTGTCCGTTGCTATCGGCGAGCTGGCAGACGGTTTGCGCATCGATCTGGATGCAGTGCGTAAGAAGTACGAGGGCCTGGACGGTACCGAGATCGCCATTTCCGAATCCCAGGAGCGTATGGCCGTTGTGGTCGCTCCCGAGGATGTGGATGCTTTCATCGCTGCTGCTGAAAAAGAAAACCTGGAAGCTTACCGTGTAGCCGTGGTCACCGAGGAAGCCCGCATGGTCATGTCCTGGAAGGGCAACGAAATTGCAAATCTCAGCCGTGAATTCCTGAACACTAACGGCGCGGTGAAGCATGTGGCGGTGGAAGTGGCTGACCGTAAGGCTGATTTCTGCGGCGAAAAGCGTGACCTGCGCGCTATTGCTTCCGATTTGAAGTATGCCTCCCAGAGAGGTCTTGTGGAGCGCTTTGACTCCACTATCGGCGCAGGCTCTGTGCTTATGCCCTTCGGCGGTAAGAATCAGGCAACCCCCACTCAGGCCATGGCAGCCAAGCTGCCTGTGCTGCCCGGTCAGTTTACCAACCAGGCCAGCGTCTTTGCATGGGGCTGCGATCCCGACCTGCTGAGTGCTGATCCCTACGTGGGCGCACAGGCAAGCATCATCTCCTCCATGGCTAAGATCGTGGCTGCCGGCGCTGACTATAAGAAGGCATATCTGACCCTGCAGGAGTTCTTCGAGAAACTGCGTACCGAGCCCCTGCGTTGGGGCAAGCCTTTCCAGGCGCTCCTTGGCGCGCTGGATGCTCAGCTGGGCCTGAATGCCGCAGCTATCGGTGGTAAGGACTCCATGTCCGGCACCTTCCTGGATAAGGACGTGCCGCCCACAGTGATCTCCTTCGCTATTGCGCCTTTGAAGGCCGACGAAGTAATCTCCAATGAGTTTAAGGAGGCAAATCATCCCGTTTACCTGTTCGGTGCTGATAACCTCTCCGATTATGATGGCTGGAAGGCTACTTGGGAGAAGTTCCATGACCTGTGCCAGGCCGGCAAGGTCAAGGCCACCTGGGCTGTGGATGCAGGCGGTGTCGCCGAGGCTGTGATGAAGATGTCCTTCGGTAACGATATCGGCTTCAAGCAGGCTGCAGATGTGAATCTGTGTGGTCCTGCCTACGGCATGATCATTGCAGAACTTTGTGAGGATTGCGATTTCGGCACGCTCATCGGTCATACCACCGAAGAAGCTGCCATCACCTACGGCGGTGAGACTGTGGCAATTTCCGAGTTGTACCAGTTGAATACCGCAGTTTTGGAGAAGGTGTATCCCACTAAGACCTGTGAAACCGACCGCAAGATCGAAGCATTCTCTGCCACCGGCGCTTGCGCTGTGGCGCCTGCTGTTAAGGTTGCTAAGCCCAAGGTGCTGATCCCCGTATTCCCCGGCACCAACTGCGAGTACGATTCTGCAAAGGCAGTCATGGCTGCCGGCGGTGAGGCGGAAATTGTTGTGATTCGCAACCTGACTGCAGAGGATGTGGCAAGAAGCGTGGAGACCGTAGCCTCCAAGATCGCTGACTCTCAGATGATCTTCGTGCCCGGCGGCTTCTCCGGCGGCGACGAGCCCGATGGTTCTGCAAAGTTTATCACTGCTTTCTTCCGCAACCCTGCCATCAAGGAGCAGGTGACAAAGCTTTTGGATGACCGTGACGGTCTGATGTGCGGTATCTGTAATGGCTTCCAGGCGCTGATCAAGCTGGGTCTGGTGCCTTATGGCAAGATCATCGACACCGATGAAAATTGCCCCACCTTGACCTTCAACACCATCGCCCGCCACCAGTCCCGGATCGTCCGTACCCGGATCGCTTCCAATAAGTCTCCCTGGCTGAGCCTTATGAATGTTGGTGACATTGTGAATGTCCCCATTTCCCACGGCGAGGGTCGCTTCTTT
>JAZRZT010000114.1:0-5007 GCA_045601475.1 Faecousia sp. | reverse complement strand
AATCCTCTGAATTTGGTTTTTACAAATGAGTTGGGTGGAAATCTGATTCCGCAGACCGTAGTACGGCATTTCAAAGAAATTGTCACAGCCATTGGCAGACCGGATGCAAGATTCCACGATCTCCGGCACAGTTACGCAGTTGCTTCACTGCGTTCCGGTGATGACATCAAGACCGTTCAGGGTAACCTTGGCCATGCAACTGCAGCGTTTACTTTGGATGTTTACGGTCATGTGACGAACCAAACGCAAGAGGCCAGCGCAGTCCGAATGGAGGCCTATATCAAGGGCATTTTGGAGCTATAAGGGAAAATGTAAGGGAAAAAGCAAAAACACCTCAAGGCATTCCCAACTTTTAACCCACAAAAGTGCCGAAAACAAAGAAGAAATCCGGTCAGGATGAATTTCCTAACCGGATTTCACTTGCGGAGTGAGAGGGATTTGAACCCTCGCGCGGCTTTTGACCGCCTACTCCCTTAGCAGGGGAGCCCCTTCGGCCTCTTGGGTATCACTCCGAATAATGCTATTTCCTTGTACGCCAAAGTATTTTAGCATAGCCGATACAGTTTGTCAAGGGAAAAAGCAACGTTTCCCTATTCCTTCTGCACTTGACGAACTAATCCTTGTTTTGATATAATACTCTTTAGATTTCGACAATGTATATCCATCCTGAAAACGAATTATTGTTTTGATTCTCTAACCAACATAAAATAGATATCATACACTTTAGGAGGTCATTTCCTTGAAAATATCCAGAAGGCGCGTGCTCAAACGCGCAATCTCCGTCTTCTGCCTCCTGGCAGGCAATCTCTTGATCTTTTTAACCATATGGCTGGCAAGCAAATATGACAAGGTCTCCTTGGATCAATTTATTTACCAGCTGAAAACCTCCGCCGCCGGCGCCAACCGCGCTCTGAAAAACAGCGCTTATGTAAAAGTTGGCGTGTACGGTGTTGCTCTTACACTTGCTGAGGTCTTTTTCTATTTCCTGATAACCGGCAAGATTCCCTGGTTGCTGAAACTGATCGTCTTCTTCAAGGATGATCTGTACCGAAAAATTCGGCGTAGCAGGCTCAGTCGCTTTATGATACGCCACACCCTCCCCTTGGGTATGGCAGTCCTCATCATCGGTCTTTCCTTTTTTACCGTCACGATGAACATTCCTCAATACGTCAGCGATACCATCACGGAATCTTCCTTTATAGAAGAAAACTACACGGATCCCAATCAGACCCAGCTGGTCTTTCCGAAGGAGAAGCGAAATCTCATCTATATTTTCCTGGAATCTTTGGAGAACACCTTCGCTGAAACCCAAGCCGGCGGTCCGATTACCGATAACTTTATGCCGGAGCTTACCGAACTGGCAGAAAATAATATCAATTTCTCCAACGACAACGACCTGGGTGGCGCTATGAATTCCAGCGGCGCCACATGGACAGCAGCAGCCATGGTGGCCCAAACTTCCGGCATGATCGTGCAGGTGCCTTTGGGCGCAACCAACTACGGCGGAGAGAATCCCTACATGCCCGGTGTTGTGTCCATTGGCGAAATCTTGGCTGATCAGGGTTACAGCAACACGCTGTTGGTGGGCTCCAATGCCGACTTTGCCGACCGGGACGACTATTTTGAAGATCATGGCAACTACGACATCATCGACACGGAATCGTTGAAGGCAGCAGGTCGCCTGGACCCGGATTACCGGGTCTGGTGGGGTTTTGAAGATGCGAAGCTTTTTGAATATGCCAAAGAGGAACTAACGCGTCTGGCAGCTTTGGATCAGCCTTTTAACTTTACCATGCTCACCTGCGACACCCATTTCCCCAACGGCTATAAGTGTGAGCTTTGCATCAACGAACACGGCAGACGGTATCCCAATGCGGTACGCTGCTCTTCCCGTCAGCTGACCGCCTTTGTGGATTGGGTCAGGGAACAGCCTTTCTATGAGGACACCACCATCGTCCTCTGCGGTGACCATCTGACCATGGACCCCAATTTCATGCAGGATGTGGACAAAAAATATCCCCGCACTATTTATAACTGCATTATCAACTCTGTCGCTACCCCCATCAAGGAAAAAGACCGCCTGTTCGGCACCTATGATATGTTCCCCACCACATTGGCGGCAATGGGTGTGCAGATTAAGGGCAACCGTTTGGGCTTGGGTACCAACCTATTCTCCTCTCTGCCTACCATTATTGAGAAATACGGGTACGACACCGTAGAGGAAGCTTTCAACCAAAGATCTGACTACTACAGAAAGACCTTTTTGGGTATGGGAACCGATGAGGAAACCCAAGAGGAAGTCCCGATTCAATGAACCGAACGATTTTATTTGATCTGGACGGAACGATCACCGACTCCGGTGAAGGCATCATCAACTGCGCCACATTGGCGCTGGAGCATTTCGGTCTGCCTGTTCCGGACCGAAAGACCATGCGAGTTTTTGTAGGTCCGCCATTGCACAAAACTTTTGTGGAATTCGGTGTGCCGGAAGACAAAACAGATGAGGCTCTGAGGGTCTACAGAAGCCGCTATACCACAGTGGGACTTTTTGAGAACACACCGTATCCCGGTATAGAAGATCTTCTGAAAACCCTAAAGGATCACGGTCACCGACTTCTGGTGGCTACCTCCAAGCCGGAGGGAATGTCTGTGCGGATCTTAGAGCATTTCCAATTGGCCCACTACTTTGACCGCATTTGCGGCGCATCCATGGATAACAGCCGGGTATGCAAGGAAGATGTGATCGAATATCTTCTTTCCACCTGCGGTGCGGGCGATGATGTGATCATGGTGGGTGACACCCGCTACGATGTAGAAGGTGCGGCTGCCCACGGTATTGAGACCATCGGCGTGGCCTGGGGCTACGGCACGGTTGCGGACATGGAAAAGGCCGGCGCTAAGGCCATTGCCTACACCATGGAAGAACTCCTCACCCTATTGGAAGCATAAAGAAATCCTCCCTGTCTGTATGAACAGGGAGGATTTTTCATCAACCGGTAAAGGTATTTGTTACATAGATCACAATGGGAATCGCCAAAGAGAACATGGCCACAAGCCAGGGATAGGTCTTTTTCTTGGAGCAGTACATCAGGATCAGACACACACCCGTGATCACCAAGGGTCCCATCACTGCCAAACTTTTACTCATGGTATAAGCAAAATCACCGCTGGCTTGCAGATCAAAGCCCACGCGGGCAGGCAGCACAGCCAGGTTTCGCAACGCGAAAAATACAGAAAGCAGCACCACAGGAATCGTCAGCAAAATCGTCCGCAACCGGTAGGCCCACTTCTTGGCAGACTGCAGCTTCTGTTCTTTGGTTTTCTTCGGGTCAAAGACATCCTCAAAGGCATCGCTGAAATCACCTTTGATCTGCCGATAATTACGCATAACAGCACCGTCCTCTCTTTTTTGACATCATATCACAAAATTCCCTCCTGCGCAAGGGGTATCCACAGGCCCCACAATTCCCGGAGAGCCTTCTATTTAGTCCAGCTTGTTGGACTAAATATAGTGTATCCTGTTTTTAGAAATTAAAAACAAGGAGATGTACTTATGAAAACTGTTGCCTGCCGTGATATCCGTCCCAATCTGCCCTACCCCAACGCCGCAACCCGCAGAGAAGTTTTAAACAAATTCTTAGACAATCTTCTGATCGCCGCTATGGTGGTAGCTGCCGCTACCGTATTTCTGTTCCTTGCCGCGTTTGCCTAAGAATTACGGCAGCTGGGAAAGTTCCGTCTGTGTCAAAATGGCACAGGCGGAAATTTTTTCATTTTCTATTTCCATTACGCCCACACTGCCGCTGTAGCTGCCGCAGGAGCCGGGATTCATGACCCAAAGGCCGTCGTCGTCGCAGTAACATTCCGCCCGGTGGGTATGGCCGTACAGCACCGCGTCAACGCCGCTGGCTCTGGCATCCGCCAGAAGCCTGTATGTTCCGCCTTTGACCATTTGCCGGTGTCCGTGGGTCATAAATATTTTCACGCCTTCAATAGGATAACTCAGCACATCCGGCTGCCAGGGGGCGCACCGATAGCGGTCGCAATTGCCCACCACCTGGTGGAAGCGGATATGGGGGTATTCCTGGGCCATGGCAGCGCCGTCGTCAAAGTGATCCCCCAAGTGGATGACGTGCTGCGGTTTCACTTTATCAATGGCAAAGCGCATAAAACTAAGCCCGGCGTGGGAGTCGGACAAAACAAGTACCTTCATAGTTCACCATCTGCCTATTCATCGCATATCATAGTATTACCGCTATGTACAAATGGTATTATAACAGGCTTTTTGACAGGAGGCAATGTCATGCAGCAAAATTCCCCGCAATTTTCCATGGAAGAGGCCATGCGCCTGATGAATACCGACGCCGGGAAAAAGCTTCTTTCCCTTTTGCAAAACTCCCAGGATCCCGGCTTGCAAAAAGCCATGGACCAGGCTTCCAAGGGAGACTATTCTCAAGCGAAGGAATCTTTGGGTAAGATCACTTCCTCCCCGGAGGTACAGGCGCTTCTGCGGCAGATGGGAGGCCGGTGACATGGATATGCAAGCACAGATGAATGCTATTTTGCAGGACCCGGAGATGATGCAAAAGATCTCCGCCTTGGCCCAATCTCTGGGCGGGTCTGCCCCGGATGCGCCCAAGCCCCCGGAGCCAACCGGAGGAGGTTTTCCGGACATTGACATGGGCATGCTGCAGAAGATCTCCGGCTTTGCAAAGCAAAGCGGGATCGACCCCCACCAACAAAATCTTTTGCAGGCTTTGGGACCATATTTGAAAGGTGATCGCATACACAGGCTGGAAAAAGCTATGCGGGCAGCAAAAATGGCGCGTCTGGCTTCCGGTTTCCTGGGGAGCACCAACTTCTTCGGTTTGGGGAGGTAACTATGTATAATCGTTATATTCCCCAGCCGGACGGATCGTTTCAGCGAAACAGGATGCAGGACCAAAGCCGACCCAAACCGCCGCCTCCCCCCCCTCCCGCCCCGCCACTGCCCCCCCCCCCCCCCCC
>JAZRZT010000113.1:0-13855 GCA_045601475.1 Faecousia sp. | reverse complement strand
CGTCCTCCAACTGTTCGGGCTGGATGGAGAGGTTCTTGCCGTCTCTCTGGCAGTGATACAGGGTCTCACTCTGGGGGAAGAATGCGTCCTTTGCGGACTTGACGGTCTTAAGAGTAGTCAGATCTACCTCTGCGCCCTCGGTCCAAAGACCAAAGTTAGTCTGGCCTGCCTTTTTAATGGGCAGGATCAGGCTCTGCTTTTCGCCGATGGCGGCGTACAGAGAAGACAGGTTATCTAATGCAATTCTTTTCATACGATACCTCCCTGGGACACGATGCTGGGCTCGGCGTCGTCGAAGGTGAAGCTGGTCAGAGGACCTCTTGCTTCGGGATCGCTGCCGGCCTGGTATTCACCGTAAAGGGTGTTGATATCCTTAATGAACTTGCGGTTGAACAGGTGCAGGGGGATGCCCTGGGGGCAGACACGGCTGCACTCGCCGCAGTCGGTGCAGCGGCCGGCAACGTGGAAGGCCCGGATGATGTGGAACATCTTCTCTTCGAAGGAGTCCACATTTGCCTTCTGGGCGCTGTCAAACTTGTTGCTGTCGAACACGCACTTGCGGCAGGAGCAGGCGGGGCAGACATTCCGGCAGGCGTTGCAGCGGATGCACTTAGAGAGCTCGTTCTGGAAGAACGCAAACTTCTCTTCGGGGCTCATGGCCTCAATGATGCGAACCTGCTCGAAGCGGTCAGCATCGTTGGTCTCCTCGCTTTCGCCGATCAGTTCGTCGTAGACCACATGGGTCTTGCCCTTGCAGACATGGCAGCGGTCCAGCATGGCGTCTTTGTAAGCCACCTCGGTGTTGCCGTACAGGGTCTCTACCTGCAGAGGATCGGTAACGGTGACGGACAGAATGCCCTTCACACCGGTCTTCTTCACCTTCTCGATGGACAGCTTGCCCTTGCAGCCAACGCCCACGATGTAAGCCTTTTCACGATCTACACGGTGCTCGGAGATCAGCTGGTTGAAGCTGTATGTATCGCAGGGCTTCAGGCACACCAGGGTCTTGCCCTCCAGCTTGGAGGCCTCGATCATGTACTTACTGAGGTTAGCAGCACAGAAATTGTTGTAAACAAAATCCTTCATGGATTCTGCGCTTTCGAAGAACGCAGGTTCGGGATCGTAGGTGTTTTCACCGATCCGCCAGCCCAGCACACGGTTTACCGTGCCGTTTTCCAGCAGCTCGATGGCTCTAGCTTTTAATTCTTGCATCTCAGATCCCCCAATCTTACGTTCTCGCCCAGGGAGCGGATCTTCTCCACAAACTCATTCATGGTGGTGGAGAACTTCACGCCTTCGGCGGCAGAGACCCACTCAACGCGGGTGCGGCCATTTTCCACGCCCATGAAGTCCAGCATGCTAAAGAGCATGGTCATACGGCGGCGGGCGTAATAGTTACCGGTGGAGTAGTGGCAGTCACCGGGGTGGCAGCCACACATGATCACGCCGTCAGCGCCCTTCTCAAATGCGCGCAGGATGAACATGGGGTTCACACGGCAGGAGCAGGGTACACGGATGATCTTCACGTCAGCCGGGTAGGCCAGACGGGAGGAGCCGGCCAGGTCAGCACCGGCGTAGCTGCACCAGTTGCAGCAGAAAGCCACGATCTTCGGGCGGAATTCTTCATTTACCGACATATTGCATCCACCTCCGCGAGTAATTGTCTGTTGCTGAAGCCCTGCAGGTCCATAGCGCCGGAGGGACAGGTAACGGTACAAGCACCGCAGCCCTGACACAGAGCGCTATTGACAGTGGCCAGGCGGCGATCCTCACGGATACCGTGGTCATTGACCATGCGAACTTCATAGGTGATGGCGCCGTAGGGACAAACCTTGGCGCAGTTGCCGCAGCCGTTACACAGCAGTTCATCGGGCTTTGCGGTGCAGGGATTGGTGGTCAGCTTATCCTTAGCTAGTAAACCAATGACCTTCACAGCGGCAGCGCCGGCCTGTGCGACGGTTTCGGGGATATCCTTGGGGCCCTGGCAAACGCCGGAGAGGAACACACCTGCGGTGGGGGATTCCACGGGGCGCAGCTTGGGGTGAGCTTCCGTGAGGAAGTTGTTGGTGTCGATGGAAGCGGTCAGCATGGTTGCGATGTTCCGCACGCCCTGGTTGGGCTCGATGGCGGTAGCCAGGACCACCATGTCGGCCTTCATCTTGATCTGCTTGTTGTCCAGCAGGTCGGAAGCCTGAACCAGCAGGCTGCCGTCGGGCTGGGGAGCAACCTTGCCCACCTGACCCTTGATGTAGTTGACACCGTACTCTTCCACAGCTCTGCGGTAGAACTCGTCAAAGTTCTTACCGGGGGTACGCACATCAATGTAGAACACGGTCACATTCACATCGGGGTACTTGTCCCGGATGAGCATGGCGTGCTTTGCGGTGTACATACAGCAGATCTTGGAGCAGTAGGGTTTGCCACGCTCGTCGGAGCAACGGCTGCCCACGCACTGCACGAACACGATCTCTTTGGGAGCCTTGCCGTCGGACAGGCGTTCCAGGTGACCCTTGGTGGGGCCCGCGGCGTTCATGATGCGCTCCAGCTCCAAGGAGGTGATGACATCCTTAGACTGGTTATAGGCGTACTCATCGTACTTGTCCAGTTTAATGGTGTCAAAACCGGTAGCCACCACGATGGCGCCGTACTTCTCGGAAATGATCACATCCTGCTGGTCGTAGTCGATAGCGCCGGCCTGGCAGACCTTTTCACAGACACCGCACTTGCCGGTCTTAAACTTGATACAAGCATCCCGGTCGATGACGGGGACATTGGGGATCGCCTGGGCAAAGGGGGTATAGATGGCGCTGCGGTTACCCAAACCGCGGTTAAACTCGCTGGGAGTTTTCTTGGAGGGACACTTTTCCTGGCAGACGCCGCAACCGGTACACTTGGAAGCGTCAACGCTTCTTGCCTTCTGGCGGATGTCAACGGTAAAGTCACCCACGAAGCCGGAAACTTTTTCCACTTCGGAGTAGGTGTAGATCTTGATCTTCTCATGGCCGGCGGCATCCACCATCTTGGGAGTCAGAATACAGGCGGAGCAGTCCAGGGTGGGGAAGGTCTTGTCTAACTGGGACATACGACCGCCGATAGAGGGGGTCTTTTCCACGATGTCCACTTCATAGCCGGCATCGGCAATGTCCAGAGCGGTCTGAATACCGGCGATACCGCCGCCGATGACCAGGGCGCGCTTGGTGACACGGCTCTCGCCGGCCTGCAGGGGCGCGTTCAGATTCACCTTGGCGATGGCGGCACGGGCCAGGATCACAGCCTTCTCGGTAGCCTCGTCCATGTTCTTGTGGATCCAGGAGCAGTGCTCGCGGATGTTGGCGATCTCCACCATGTAGGGGTTCAGACCGTAACGCTCGGCGCACTTACGGAAGGTAGCCTCGTGCATACGGGGAGAGCAGGAGCAAACCACGATGCCGGTGAGCTTATGTTCTGCGATGGCGGCGCCGATCTTGGCCTGGCCGGCCTCGGAGCACATGTACTGGTAATCCTCGGCGTGGACAACGCCGGGCTCCAGCCGTGCCAGTTCAACAACTTTTTTCACGTCAACGGTGGCAGCGATGTTACTGCCGCAGTGACATACAAATACACCAATTCTCTGCATGGCAATCACCTCTTATATCTTCTGTAGGCACTGTCCAGAAGCTGCTGGGGCAGTTCCTCGTCCAGAAGTGCGGGGATTTCGTCGGCGGTCAGGTAGTTGCCGCCGCGCTGACGGACAACAATCTGGCGGGCAGCGTCGATAATGCGGCCGGGCTGCACGTCCCGGGGGCAGCGCTCCACGCAGGCAAAGCAGCTCAGGCACTTCCACAGGCTCTTGCTTTCAGCCAGGGCTTCGATGTCGCCGTTTACCACATAGGATACGAACTGATGGGGCTTAATGTCCATCTCGTCAAAGGCGGGGCAGGTGGCGGAGCACTTGCCGCACTTCATGCACTTTAAGGGGTTAGCGCCGGAGATCTCGCGGATCTTTTCGGCCTTGTTGGTTCCGTGACTCATTTGCTCGCCTCCTCTTTCACACCCAGAGCCTCAGCCAGAAGCTCGGTGAAATAGTAAACGGGAAGACCGTTTTCGGTCTTGTTCAGGTTGTAGCGGCACAGGGGGCAGGCGGTGATGAGCATTTCAGCACCGAAACCTTCCGCGCTCTCCTGGATGGTGTCGGTCATGGACTTGGCCATCTGAGGCTCCTTCAGGGATATGTAACCGCCGCAGCACTCGTTTCGGTAGGGGTAGACCACCGGGGTAGCGCCCAAAGCGCGGATGAAGTCCTCCAGCATCTTGGGATTCTCCGGGTCGTCGAAGGCCATGACCTTACCGGGACGCAGAAGCAGGCAGCCGTAGTAGGCGCCGATCTTCTTGCCGGTAAGAGGGTTGACCACTTTCTTCTTCAGTTCGTCGAAGCCAATTCTGTCCCGGATCACTTCCAGGAAATGCAGGACCTTGGTCTCACCCTCGTAGGGGGTGTCCAGCTTCATGTAGTTGTTGGCGCGGGTGCGGATGTCCTCCACGTTCTGCATGTCGTCATTGACGCGCTTGAGAACGTGATGGCAGGCGGAGCACAAAGTGACCAGATCCTGGCCTTTGTCCCGGGCCTGAGCCATGGCACGGACAGAGGAAAGCTTGGATGCGATCTCGTCGGTGCCCAGGGGGTATACACCGCCGCAGCACTGCCAGTCTTCCAGTTCCTCCAGCTCGAAGCCCAAAGCGATAGCAGAGGCTCTTGCGTAGGCGTCCAGGTCCTTGGCCTTGTTGCGCAGGGTGCAACCGGGGTAGTAACTGAATTTCATTGCAACACGATCCTTTCTTCCTTAGAATCTTTCGTTGTAGATATGGGTAAAAACCCATAGTTTCGATAAAGCCATATCTATACTAGTTTATCAATTAATCATTATAATCGATTTTGGCAAAAATGCAATAGCACCCTATATATTTAATAAAATAACCGCATATCGTACAAAAGGCAGGGGGCCGTTCTTGGTTGATTTGTCGAAAATTTTACCTTGTTTTGGGATAAAGCGCGCCGGCTGCGGACACAATAGGAAAGCACCTTGAAAACACTAGGTTTTCAAGGTGCTGATTACGGAAAATAGCCGGGCGCCCTGCTTGGGGTCGATTGCTTTCCATTGCCCCAGATCTTCGGAGAAATATTCATCGGAGACCTGGCGGTAAATGTGGAATTTGCCGTTGGCAAGTCCCACCCGCACGGTGCAAAATCTTTCCCCCGAAGGATGCTGGTTTTCTGCGGGTATGTGGGTATCCACTGCCCGCAGACAACCAAGGACGGCATCCATCTGCGCAGGGTCTGTCAGACACAGGTGGGTATCTTGACCATCCTGGGTGGCATACACATCCACTTGCTCCACAATGGGCCGTACCGCCACCGGCCGGGAAACGTATCCGCAAAGCAAAAAAGATTGCAGGCATAAATAACAGATCAAAAGAAATCGCTTTGCCATAGAACGCCTCCTTTCGACATTAGGATGCGCCCGCAAGGAGAAACTATGGCCGGAAAATAGCACAAGTGCAGCCAAAAGATGTGCTTGCAAACGCCCTTCTTCCAAGGTATCATAGATATGGAAAATAAGGAGGAATGGCTATGGAATACCGCTTGGATAAATATGGGAACAAGCTGTCGGCGCTGGGCTTTGGCTGCATGCGTTTTCACAGGAAGTTGGGCATGATCGACATGGCTTTGGCGGAAAAGCAGATCATGGCAGCCTACCGCGGCGGCGTAAATTATTATGATACTGCCTACATATATTTGGGAAGCGAAGCCGCCATCGGCGAGATCTTTGAAAAAAACAACATTCGTGACAAAATTTATATCGCCACCAAGCTGCCCCACTATCTCATTAAAAGCCGGCAGGTTTTGGACAAACTGTTTGAAGAGCAATTAAAGCGTCTGCGCACAGACTACGTGGACTATTACCTCATGCATATGCTCACGGATACCGCTGCCTGGGAGCGGATGAAGGAATTGGGCATCGAGGAGTGGATCGCGGAGAAAAAAGCCAGCGGCGCCATCCGTCAGATCGGTTTTTCCTACCACGGCAACAGCGAGACTTTTTGCAAGCTCATCGACGCCTACGATTGGGATTTCTGCCAGATCCAGTATAACTACATGGACGAGCACACCCAGGCGGGGAGAAAGGGGCTGCAGTATGCCCATAGCAAGGGGATTCCCGTGGTCATTATGGAGCCGCTTCGGGGCGGAAAACTGGTAAGTCGTTTGCCGGAAAGCGCAAAAAAGATCTTCCGCTCCTATCCCGTGAGGCGTACACCGGCCCAGTGGGCGTTCCGCTGGCTTTGGGATCAGAAGGAAGTGTCGGTGGTGCTGTCCGGTATGAATTCTTTGGAGATGGTGGAGGATAATATCCGCACCGCATCGGAAACAAAAATTGGTGAACTGACGGAAGCAGATCAAAAAATGCTCCAAAGTGTGGCAACGGCCATCAATGCGGGTATGAAGGTGGGTTGCACCGGCTGCGGCTACTGTATGCCCTGTCCCAAGGGTGTGGACATCCCCGGCACCTTTGCCGCCTATAACCGCCGATACGCTGAAGGAAGCTTCTCAGCGCTGCGGGAGTATTTCATGTGTACCACCCTGCGGAAAAATTCCGCAGCGGCCTCTTCCTGCGTCGGCTGCGGAAAATGTGAAAAGCATTGCCCTCAGGGTATCGAAATTCGCAAGCAGCTGAAGGCTGCCCAAAAGGAACTGGAAACCCCTGTTTATAAGATTGCTCGAAAATTGGCGAAAATATTCACAAAGTTCTAAAAAACACCCCGGAACGATGTCGTTCCGGGGTGTGATTGTTAAAAGAAAATAATGAAAAGACCAACCAGCATACCCACGATCGTGGAGAAAGCGGGTAACTTGCTGTGATACATGAGGATCGCCTGAGGCAGGATCTCGCCGAACACCACATACAGCATAGCGCCGCTGGCAAAACCCAAACTGAGCGCGAGACCCAAAGCGCCGATCTCGCCCAGCAGGAAGCCCAAAAGGGCGCCGATAATGGTGGGGATACCGGACAGGGCGGTGATCAGGACCGCTTTGGCTTTATTCATGCCGCCGGAGATGAGGGGTACGGAAACGGCCATGCCCTCGGGGATGTTGTGCAGACCGATAAGGATGGCCAAAACCAAAGCGGCTTTGCCCATGACACCGTCGTTACTGGCGTAGGAAGCGCCGATGGTCATGCCCTCGGGCACGTTGTGCAGGGCAATGGCGCTGGCCATGACGATGCCGGCAATAAACAGGGAGAACTTGCTGTCGTGGCGGGCGGCGTGGGCGCTTAAGTGATCGCTGTGGATCAGCTCGTCCAGATCATCGGCGGTGGCCGGATGCTGCTCGTCAATGTGGGGCACTTCCGGATTGGTTTTCCGGTCGATGAGGTAGTTCAAAAGATAGATCACCGTAACGCCTAAGGCTACGGCACCGATCACCACAAGAACACCCACATCCGTTTCAATGGCTTCCGTCACCAGATCAAAGCAGACTACGCTGAGCACCACGCCACCGGCAAAACTCAGAAGCAGACTGACGGTACGGTTGGAATTTTTCTGCAAGATAGCGCCGATCAGGCCACCGAGACCGGTGCCCACCACGCCTGCGATAAAGGTGGTCAGCAATAGTGTTTCTATAATGCCCGTAATGACCCCTCCTCAAAGTTTCTTTTCTGTATGGTAGCATATGCTAACTGAGAATACAACTAAAAAAGACAAAAAACGGCACAGGATTTTCCTGTGCCGCAATATATTATTGAGAGAATTGATCCAAATGATGCTTGATGGCGTTGAAAGTCTCGTCGCTTAAGATGTGTTCCACCTTGCAGGCATCTTCCCCAGCGGTTTCTTCGGATACACCCAAAGCCTGCAGCGCCTTTGTAAGGATCATGTGCCGCTCAAAGACCTTTTCCGCGGTGGTGCGGCCGAGGTCTGTCAGAGTGAGAAAGCCGTCCTTATCCACGGTGAGATACCCACCCTGTTTCAGAAGGCCCACGGCCCGACTGATACTGGGCTTGGAGTAGCCCATGGCCTCGGCAATATCAATGCTGCGGACACTACTTGAATTTTTGCTCAGCTGATAAATGGTCTCCAAGTACATTTCAGCGGATTCATGAAGGGCCATGGATATTCCTCCGGGCAATGTTATATATTTTATAATACCACAGACCGACTGTAATTGCAAGGGGAGAAGGGGCACGGTTCTTCCAAAATAACACTTGACAAATCCTTCCAAAAGGCGTATACTGGGGTGTGGTTAGCAGAGGCTAACCGGTTTTTGAACCCATTGATTAGCATAGGCTAACTGAAAAGGTGATTATTTATGAGACTCTCTTGTGCAGAAGAAGGAAAAGAATACATCATTCAGCGGATCGAAACCGATGACGAGGAATTGGATGCGTTTTTGTTTTCTCTGGGTTGCTACAGCGGTGAACCCATCACCGTAGTATCCCACCGGAAAAACAGCTGCTTCGTAGCCATCAAGGACAGCCGATACAATATCGACAAGGCCCTGGCAGAAGCCATCGTTATTTGATTTTTTAGGGTAGAGCGATCTGCTGATCGCTTTTTGCCATGCAGTTAGCTGCTGCTAACTGCAAAATACAAGGAGGAAATGAAATGAGAATTGCATTTGCGGGCAATCCCAACAGCGGCAAGACCACCATGTACAATGCTCTGACCGGCCGGAACGAGAAGGTGGGCAACTGGGCAGGCGTTACGGTGGATAAGAAAGAAGCTCCCATCAAAAAGATTTACTGTGACGGGCAGGAAATCATTGCCGTGGATCTCCCCGGCGCCTACTCCATGTCTCCGTTTACATCTGAGGAGAGCATCACCAGTACATATGTCAACAAGGAAGCGCCCGATGTGATCATTAACATCGTGGACGCCACCAATCTGAGCAGAAGCCTGTTTTTTACCACACAGCTGATGGAACTGGGCGTGCCCGTGGTGGTGGCCTTGAATAAGGCGGATATCAATGAGAAGAAGCAAACCGAGATCGATACTGCGCTGCTGGCACAGAAGCTGGGCTGTCCCGTGGTGGAGACAGTTTCCAACAAGGGCGAAGGCCTCACGGAACTGGTGAAAACTGCGGTTTCTCTGGCAGGCAAGAAGCAGAAAGCACCCTTCAACCAAGGGGATGTGGATTTAGCCGACAAAAAGGAAGTGGAAAAGGCTGACCGCAGCCGTTTTGCTTTCGTTAACGGCATTGTCAAAGATGTGGAGACCCGTAAGGTGCTCACCAAAGATAAGAACGTAGGCGACGAGATTGATGCGGTTCTCACCAATAAGTGGTTGGGCATTCCGATCTTCGCGGTGGTTATGTATCTGGTGTTCCAGATCTCCCAGGCTTGGGTTGGCCCCGCCATCGCAGAAGGTTTTACGATCGGCTCCTTGGAAGTTCCCGGCCTTGTGACCCTCATTGAGATGTTTGCCGAGTGGGTGAGAGGCCTTTTGGTGAACGCAGGTGTAGAACCGATCGTGGAAGCGCTTTTGGTAGACGGCATTATCGGCGGTGTAGGCGCTGTTGTGGGATTTTTGCCTCTTGTGATGGTGATGTATTTCCTGATCGCGCTTATGGAAGACTGCGGTTATATGGCCCGCGTGGCGGTGGTTCTGGATCCCATCTTCAAGAAGGTAGGCCTTTCCGGCAAGTCTGTGATTCCTTTTGTCATCGGCATCGGCTGCGCCATCCCCGGCGTTATGGCCTGCCGTACCATCCGCAACGAGCGTGAGCGTCGCGCAACTGCTATGCTGACGCCCTTCATGCCCTGCGGCGCAAAGATCCCTGTAATCTCCCTGTTTGCCGGCGCGTTCTTTGAGAATGCCGGCTGGGTCAGTTTTGTGATGTACGCCTCCGGCATTGTGCTGATTTTCCTGTGCGCATTGCTTGTGAACAAGATTACCGCCCACAAGGTACGCAAGTCCTTCTTCATTATCGAGCTGCCGGAGTACAAAGCCCCCTCTTTCTGGGGCGCATTTAAGTCTATGTGCAGCCGTGGCTGGGCTTACATCGTCAAGGCCGCAACCATTATCCTTCTGTGCAACACCGTGGTGCAGATCATGCAGTCCTTTAACTGGAGCTTCCAGCTGGTGGAAGAGGGCGCGGAAGCAACCTCTATCCTGGCATCCATTGCCGGTCCTTTTGCGTATATACTGGTACCCGTTGTGGGCGTGCTGAGCTGGCAGTTGGCCGCCGCGGCAGTCACCGGCTTTATCGCCAAGGAAAACGTGGTGGGCACCCTGGCTGTGTGCTTCGCTGCCACCAAGTTTATCAACGCCGAGGAGCTGGCGCTGATTGAGGGCGAGGCTGCCAATGCCGCTGCCGTCATGACCGGCCTGAACGCAAACGGTGAGGTGGTTGCGATCACCGCTGTGGCGGCGTTGGCGTATCTTATGTTCAACCTCTTCACCCCTCCCTGTTTTGCCGCCATCGGCGCAATGAACAGTGAGATGAAGAGCGCCAAATGGCTGTGGGGAGGCATTGCGTTGCAGCTGTGCGTGGGCTTTACAGTATCCTTCCTGGTATACCAGATCGGTACTTTGATCGTTACCCATACTTTAGGCGCAGCCTTCCTGCCCGGTATGGTTGCCGTTGCCGTGATGATTTTGGCGGTGATTGCGTTGTGTGACAAGGCAGAGAAGAACCTGAAGAAGGAATACGCTCTGACAGGAAAGAAGTAAGCTATGGGTCTTGTGGATTATTTACTCATGGGCTTGATCGTATTGATCGTTGGCCTTGCGGCATTTTACATCATCCGCGTCAAGAAAAAAGGCCAAAAGTGTATCGGCTGCCCCTACGCCAAACAGTGCGGCGGCCGCTGCGGAAAATAACAAAACGGCACAGGATTGCTCCTGTGCCGTTTCTTTACGGATTGTATGTCCAGCCGTGATCGTTGTGATAGATCATGAGTTTTGTTTGCCCGCCGTCAATGCAAATGTTTTCGCCGGTGATAAAGCCGGCTTTCTCTGATGCCAAGAATAGCACCATGTTGGCAATGTCCATGGGATTTCCCACCCGGCCCGCGGGTTGCTGCAGCGCATCCGGTCCTTCATACACGGTGTAATCGGTATCGATCCAGCCGGGAGAAATGGAGTTCACCCGCACCCGTCCGGCAAAGCTTACAGCCAGCGCGTGAGTCAGAGCCGCAATACCGCCTTTGGCGGCGGTGTAACTTTCGCTTTGGGGTTGACTCATGCGATCCCGGGAGGAGGATATGTTGATGATGCTTGCTCCGGGGGCAAAAGACAGAAGCTTGCTTAAATAAAAGGGCGCGGTAACACCCACCGCCAGGGCGTCTTGGAATTGCTCGTAGGTGCAGTCATCAATGCCGATAAATGCCGGGGGAGCATTATTTACCAGAATATCTACATGCCCATGCTGAGCTGTCACATATCGGGCAAAGTCCTCCAACACGCCCTTTTTGGAGATGTCTCCCACATAGTGATCGCCTTCTGCACGGTCAATCACATGGACATGTGCACCGTTTTTCCGAAATTGTTCGGCTATACATTTGCCGATCCCACCGGCCCCGCCGGTAATGACTACGACTTTGTCTTGAAACATGGGTTGCACCTCCTGCATTGCATAAACCTATTATACAGAACCCACCGTAATTTATCAATTGCAGTTTCACAAATCTGGGAGAATGCTGGTGCTTGTAGCGTGGTATGGCCCAGGGGAAATATAAAGAATATTGGAGAATGTAAGCAAAATCAAACCGCTAACCTCTTGAATGCCATCGCGTCCCGCGAAGTTTCCATATTTCGTTTTTCTGGACTTTTAAGGTGAAATATGGTATTATTCAATAAAAAAGTTCAATAAATTTGTCTAGCTGGTCTATTATGTCTATCCTGTTTCTGCTGTAATTCTGCTGGAAGTGTTTCGCGTAAAAATAAGTGTTTCGCGAGGGCTTCGCGTATCCTAAAAGAAAGGACTGAAAAATATGGATTATATCCCTATAAAAAAGGCGGCTGATCGGTGGGGTGTTTCGGAAGTTGTTGCCCGAAAATACTGCCGTGACCGCAGAGTTCCCGGTGCCATTTTGCAAAATGGTAGCTGGATGATTCCGATTAATGCGAAGAAGCCGGATAAGATTGTAAATAGGAGATCTGCAGAAAAACTCTCCCTTGTAGGAAGAAAGCTGCGTAGCCAAAAAAGCAAGAAGAATCCTCATGGCCTTTATGACTATGTGATGATCAACTTTACATACTCCTCCTGTCGTCTGGCAAGCAATCGGCTGACCCGTAATCAAATCGAGGATATCTATCGGAAGGGTAAAATCTGTCAGATATTTGAGCCTACCAAGGTGTCGGATATGGTAGAGGCTATGAATCACTGCGTGTGCATTGATTATATTCTGGACCACGCAGGAGAACCTCTATCCCATAAGCTGATCATGCAGCTGCACTATCTGTTGATGTTCGGAACTGTAGACCATAGAAAGAAATTGGTCACACCGGGTGTGTACCGGAGAGAAGGCGCTCTGCGACGGAATCGCATTGTTCCACCGGCGGAGGAGATTGATAAGCGGCTGAAAGAATTAATCCGGGAATATGAGAAGCTCGATGAGGTCGGTATGGAAGAAATTCTCGACTTCCATGTGCGCTTTGAGCAGATCGTTCCCTTCGAAGATGGGAATGGACGAGTTGGCCGCTTGCTTATGTTTAAGAAATGTCTCCGACAAGGTGTAACACCGTTTATCATTGATGACAAACGGCGCAGCCAATACTTAGCTGGCCTCAAGGATTGGCTGGACTATCGGCTCACCTTGATGGAGGTTGCCTCTGTTGCACAGGAGCGGTTTGAACTGCAGATTGCCCACCAAAAGCTGCGTGATCCCCGATGGAGTCATGCTGAAGATTACAAAGAGAATGATGAGGAAGAGGAGGATCTGGACGATGAACTGTTTGAATGAGTTTGTGCAAACCCTGCAGTCGAAGCTTAACGATTCCAAACCCTGCTTTGGCGACGATGCGGATAGTGTTCTGGGCTTCCTCTGTAATGCCTATTACGATCAGAACTGTTCCAGTGACTCAGAGGAAACTAAGCAAGCCTTTGAGGAACTTTATGAAGCCATGAATGGCAAAACATTAAGAGAGAAAGATGAGGTGATCTATGCGGTCTGTCGTCTCTGCCGCAGCCACCAGCAAACCGGTTTTGTTGATGGCGTTAATATAGGCCTGCGCCTGTCACAAGAACTGAATAATTAACTAAAGCAACCATTAGTAATCCAAAATAAGAAAGCGAGCAAGTTTTTCTTGCTCGCTTTCTAGCTATTTGTCGATCACATAAAACATAGGTATACAGTTTTCCAAGAACGGAACTTCGTCAGCGTTCATATAGTCTTCAAAAGGTTCAAATCCACACCTTTTATAAAAACTAACAGCTTTAGGTACAGCATACAAACAAATATGTGTTGCACCCACATGATTAACAGAAATCTCTTTAATATGCTCCAACATATAGACGAAGAACGCTCTGCTTAAAGTTTCATATCTGTTGGAATTCTCGTCTAATTTTACGCTTCGGTACTCTTCATCCACTGCAAAATAATCAATTTCGATAGCGGGAACACTTGTTGAAAATTCATTTTCTTCATTATCTACGGCGGTGACAGAAATGCCCGTACAGCGAATAGCACAAAAACCCATTATCCTATTATTTTCATCATCAACAAAAACATAAGAAACATCGTTTTTTGATTCTATGCTCTGATTTTGAATAAAGTTTCTAATTGCTGGATATTCACATTGAAACTTGCTTAATAAATCAGCGTCATTTATATCAACTTTATGAAAAGACATTGAGTAATCGCAGCCAAAGTTATGCTTT
>JAZRZT010000112.1:0-3129 GCA_045601475.1 Faecousia sp. | reverse complement strand
GCTGCCGCCAACGAGATCGGCTACCCTGTGCTGGTGCGTCCTTCCTTTGTTCTGGGCGGCCGCGCCATGCGGATCGTTGCCAACGAGGCTCAGCTGCGCCACTACCTGCGTACCGCTGTTGCCATCGATGAGGACAAGCCTGTCCTGGTTGACAAGTATATCCAGGGTAAGGAAGTTGAGGTCGACGCCATCTGCGATGGTATCAACGTCTTTGTGCCCGGCATTATGGAGCTGGTGGAACGCACCGGTGTCCACTCTGGCGACTCCATGAGCGTGTACCCCGCCTTCTCTATTTCCAATAAGGTCAAGGGCACCATCCTGCAGTACGCCAAGAAGCTGGGCCTGGGCATCGGCATCGTGGGTCTTTACAACATCCAGTTCATCGTGGATGAAAACGAGAATGTCTATATCATCGAGGTCAACCCCCGTTCCTCCCGTACCGTACCCTTCCTGAGTAAGGCTACCGGCTACAGCCTGGCGGATATCGCAACTGAGGTCATCCTGGGCAAGCGCCTGAAGGAGCAGGGTATCTTCGACATCTACCCCGACGAGAAGAAACGCTGGTATGTGAAGACGCCTGTGTTCTCCTTCAATAAGCTGCGCGGTTTGGACGCCTACCTGTCTCCCGAAATGAAGTCCACCGGCGAAGCCATCGGCTACGACGACAGCTTTAACCGCGCTTTGTATAAGTCCCTGCAGGCTGCCGGTATGCACCTGCAGAACTACGGCACTGTGTTTGCCACTATCGCCGACAAGGATAAGGAGGAGGCACTGCCCCTGATCCGCCGTTTCTACAACCTGGGCTTCAACATCCAGGCCACCGAGGGCACGGCGATGTTCCTCAAGCGAAACGGCATCCGTACCCACATCCTGGGCAAGATCAGTGACGGCAGCGAGGAGATCCCCGAGGCACTGCGCCAGGGCCACATCGCCTATGTGCTCAATACCCGTGAAGCCGGCACCGAGGGTTCCAGCAACGACGGCCACCAGATCCGTCTGATCGCAACAGAGAACAACGTCACCATCTTCACATCCCTGGATACCGTCCGTGTCCTGCTGGATGTTTTGGAGGAGACCACTCTGACCATTTCCACCATCGACGCATAACAGGAGGCGGGGACCACCCCGCCTCTAAAGCAAATCAAGTTGAAGGAGACAAAATGAAGCAGAGTTTTTTTGAGATCGTAAGCAACACCGCCCTGACGGACAATGTGTTTAAAATGCAGCTTAAGGGCGATGTTTCCCATATTACTGCCCCCGGCCAGTTTGTAAATATCAAGCTGGAGGGCCTGTACCTGCGCCGTCCTATCTCTGTGTGCGATGTGCAAGGGGATATTCTCACCATTATCTATAAAGCTGTGGGCAAGGGCACCCGGCAGATGTCCCAGATGACAGAGGGTAAGCTGGATGTGCTCACCGGCCTGGGTAACGGCTATGATTTAACTGCGGCAGGGCAGTCACCTGTTTTGTTAGGCGGCGGCGTTGGCGTGCCTCCTATGTACATGCTGGCGAGAAAACTGATCGCCGAGGGTAAGCAGGTCCGGGTGATCTTAGGCTTTAACACCAAGGCGGAAGTATTCTATGAGGATGAATTCAAGGCCCTGGGCGCCGATGTCACCGTGACCACCGTGGACGGCTCTTATGGAATGAAGGGTTTTGTCACCGACGCACTTGCCACCATGGACTATACGTATTTCTACACCTGTGGCCCGGAGCCCATGCTGAAGGCTGTGTACCGAGCATCCAAAACCTCCGGTCAGATGAGCTTTGAAAAGCGCATGGGTTGTGGTTTTGGTGCTTGCATGGGTTGTTCCTGCAAGACCATTACCGGCTACAAGCGTATTTGCAAGGAAGGCCCTGTTATGCGAAAGGAGGAGATCCTGTGGGAAGACTGAATGTAAACCTGTGCGGCATTGAACTTAGTAACCCCGTGATCCCCGCCTCCGGTACATTCGGCTACGGCTATGAGTACGCCGAGCTCTATGACATCAACTGCCTTGGTACATTTTCCTTTAAGGGTACTACCAAAGACCCCCGTTTCGGCAACCCCACGCCCCGTATTGCGGAATGTTCTTCCGGTATGATCAATGCCGTGGGCCTGCAGAATCCCGGCGTGGAAAAGGTGGTTTCCGAGGAACTGCCGAAACTGAAAAAATGTTTCCACAAGCCTGTGATGGCCAATGTCAGCGGCTTTTCTGTACCTGACTATGCCTACACCTGCGAAATGCTGGACAAAGAAGAGCAGGTGGGCTGGCTGGAAGTGAATGTCAGCTGCCCCAATGTCCATGGCGGCGGCATGAGCTTCGGTACTGACCCTAAGGCAGCTGCGGAAGTCACCGCTGCTGTAAAGAAGGTTACCACCAAGCCTGTGATCGTGAAGTTGAGCCCCAATGTTACCGATATCGTGTCCATCGCTAAAGCCTGCGAGGACGCCGGAGCTGACGGTATCAGCCTGATCAACACCATGCTTGGTATGCGCATTGACCTGCGTACCCGCAGGCCCATCATCGCCAATAAGATGGGTGGCTTCTCCGGCAGCGCGATTTTCCCCGTGGCTGTGCGGATGGTGTACCAGGTGGCGAACGCGGTCAAAGTGCCTGTTGTGGGCATGGGCGGCGTATCCTCTGCTGAGGATGTATTGGAAATGATGCTGGCCGGCGCCACCGCTGTGGAAGTGGGCGCTGCCAACCTGGTGGATCCTTTCATCTGCAAAGACATTATCGAAGATCTGCCCAGAGTGATGGATCAGTACGGAATCAACACATTAAGTGAAATTATAGGAGGCGTAAAGTAATGGGTAAGGACGTAATCGTAGCCTGTGACTTTGCCAGCGCGGAGCAGACCTTTGCTTTCCTGGATAAGTTTACCGGCCGGAAGCCTTTCGTGAAGATCGGCATGGAGCTGTACTACGCAGAAGGCCCCGCAATCGTAAGAGAGATCAAGAAAAGAGGCCATAAAATCTTTCTGGATCTGAAGCTGCACGATATCCCCAACACTGTGAAGAAGGCTATGGCTGTGCTTCGCAACCTGGATGTGGACATCACCAACCTCCACGCTGCCGGCGCTACTGCCATGATGCAGGGTGCCTTGGAGGGCCTGACCCGGGAAGACGGCACTCGTCCTCTGCTG
>JAZRZT010000111.1:0-35797 GCA_045601475.1 Faecousia sp. | reverse complement strand
AATACGGCCTCACCCGGGAAAGCATGATTTATAACTTCCGACTGATCCGCCTGGATTGGAAAACCGGAGAGACATAAAGGGGTTTTTCGTATGAAAAAAGTACTCATTTTGGAAGATGAAGTAAATATCCGATCCTTTGTGGTGATCAACTTAAAGCGCGCAGGTTACGACGCCATTGAAGCCGGTACCGGGCAGGAGGCCTTGGATCGACTACGGGAGAATCCCGATGTGGGTGTTGCAATCCTGGATATTATGCTGCCCGACATCGACGGCTTTGAGGTCTGTCGGCGGATCCGTGCCAACAATAAGCAGATCGGCATCATCATGCTCACTGCCCGCACCCAGGAAATGGATAAGGTAACCGGACTCATGACCGGTGCTGACGATTATGTAACAAAGCCTTTCTCTCCCGCGGAGCTGACAGCCAGAATTGACGCGCTGTACCGCCGTCTGGGCGCCGACGTGGGTGCGGACCTTGAGATTTTGTCCCAGGGACCCTTTGTGATGAATACACGCAACCACACTTTGGAGAAGAACGGTGAGCGTATCCGCCTGACCCAGGTGGAGCATGCTATTTTAAAACTGTTTATGCAAAATCCCGGCAGAGCCCTGTCCCGGGAGGAGATCCTTGCCGGTGTATGGGGTAAAGATTATGAGGGCGAATTGAAGATCGTGGATGTAAATATTCGCCGTTTGCGCATTAAGATTGAAGACGATGCCACAAACCCCACCTATATCACCACAATTTGGGGCTTTGGCTATAAGTGGGGCATGTAACAAAGAGGAGGACTGACTGTGTTTAGAAAAGGCGGATTGCGTGGCCGATGGCTGCGGAATACTGTGGGCGTCGTGTGCGCATTGGGCCTTGTGTGTGTCCTTGCGGTTACGGCTGTCTTTTCCGCCTATTACTACTCCGCAATGGTAGCGGACATGCGCTACCGCGCCAGGACCACTACGGAATTCTTTGCGGATTATCTGAATCAGAGTTATAATCAGTACTATCAGTCCTGTATTACCTATGCCCAGACTTTTGAAGAAAAGAATCATATCGAACTGCAGTTTATCAATGCCGATGGGAGAATCGTAGCATCCTCCTACGGCAGCTGGGCCGGTCCGTCGCCCACCACCGACGATATCCAAGATGCCATATCCACTCGGGATATTGTGCCTTACTATGGCGCAAATCCCCAGACGGGTGAGCGGATCCTTGCGGTATCCAGCCCCATGATCTACAGCAACGGGGAAGTGATCGGCGTTTTGCGCTATGTGACTTCCACCCGGCTTATGGAAGGACAAGTCCTGCGGGTTGCACTTATCGCATCGGGCGCACTGCTGCTGATTCTGTGTATTGTGGTGGTGTCCGGTAATTATTACTTGAAATCTATCCTGATTCCTGTAGGTGCGATCACGGATAAGGCCAAACGTATTGCCTCGGGTAGCTACGGTATTCAGATCGAAAAAAAGACTGATGATGAGATCGGTCAGCTTGCCGATGCCATCAATGAGATGTCTATAAAGATCGGCGAGAATGAAAAGACACAGACCGAGTTTATTTCGTCGCTCTCCCATGAACTTCGTACGCCGCTGACGGCCATTACCGGCTGGAGCGAAACGCTTCTAAGCGGCGGGGAACTGAATGCGGACACCCGCCGCGGCATGATGATCATCCATAAAGAGGCGGGCCGTTTGACAGAAATGGTGCTGAGTCTTTTGGATTTCACCCGTATCCAGGGCGACCGTATGACGCTGAATATGGAGCTGTGTGATATCCGCAGCGAGTTTGAAGATACCGTGTTCATGTACGGCAGCCGCCTTTCCCAGGACGGTATTCGGCTGAACTATATTGACAATGACGACGACATTCCTGAAATATCCTGCGACCCCAAGCGACTGCGGCAGGTGTTTCTGAACATATTGGACAATGCGGCAAAGCATGGTGGCGAAGGCAACCATATCGACGCATGGATCCGTTTTGAAAACGACACGGTCACGGTGTCCATCCGGGACTACGGCCCCGGTATTCCCGAGGACGAGCTGCCTCTGGTGAAGAAAAAGTTCTATAAGGGCAGTTCCAAAGCAAGAGGTACAGGCATCGGCCTGGCGGTTTGTGACGAGATCGTACAGATGCACGGCGGTACGTTGGAACTGAAAAACGCTGAGGGCGGCGGCACTATGGTAACCGTGTCCATCCCTGCGACCCAATGAGGAAGGAAAACTATGGTGAATAACACCCAGGAAAAATTTAAGACGATGATCGGCGGACAAGCCTTGATCGAAGGCATCATGATGCGCGGCCCGGAAAAGGATGCCATTGTGACCCGGGATAGTGACGGCATTCATGTGGAAATAAAGCCGAGAAAGATCCGCAAAAAGGGCAGTTTTGCAACCTGGCCCTTTATCCGTGGATGTGTGGGCTTTTTGGATGCCCAGGTGGCCGGCGTGAAGGCGCTGATGCATTCTGCGGACCTCTCCCCGGAAAGCCAGGAGGAAGAACCCTCAAAGTTTGACTTGTGGCTGGAAAAGAAGCTGGGGAGCAAGCGCTTCCAAAGCCTGGTGATCGGTACCGCGGTCGCCCTTGGTATGGGTATGTCTATTTTGCTTTTCTTTCTTGTGCCCAATCTCATTGGAAGCCTTTTCCACAGCGTTGTGAAAAATAATCTCCTGCGCAATCTCATTGAGGGCGTTGTGCGGATCGTCATTTTCCTGATCTATATGATCTTAGTCTCCAGAATGAAGGAGATGAAACGGGTCTTTTCCTACCACGGAGCAGAACACAAGACTATACGCTGCTATGAAGCGGGTTTGCCCCTCACAGTGGAGAATGTCCGCATGCAAACCAGAAAGCACCCCCGCTGCGGCACCAGCTTTTTGTTTGTGGTGCTGATCCTGTCGATTTTGGTGTTTTCCATCGCTACTACCATCCTGCGCGGTCTGCTGCCGGGCTTAGTCGCGCTGGACGGCACATTTGCTTATACCCTCATCATGTTGTGCTGTAAGCTTTTGCTGCTTCCTGTGGTGGTTGCTATTGCCTACGAGATCAACCGCTTGGTAGGCAGATATGATAATTTCTTAACACGCATCCTTACGGCACCCGGTCAGTGGTTCCAGAATTTTACCACCAATGAACCGGATGATGGGATGATCGAAGTGGGCATTGCTTCGCTGGAAGCTGTGCTGCCGGAACAGGAGGGCGCTGACCGTTGGTAAAGAAATATTCCGATGTGTTTTTGGAAGCAGTTCGTGCCATCAGCCGGCAGGAAGACAGAGATACTGCAAACCTATACGCAAAAAACCTCCTGTGTAAGCTTTCGGGATTGCCCTATGAGACGATCCTTGCACGCAGAGATATGTATGCCTCCTGGGATCTGTGCGCTGCCATGGAAAATGCTGTGGAGCGGATACTAAGCGGTGAGCCCCTTGCCTATGTGCTGGGGGAGTGGGATTTCTACGGAATGACCCTGGAGGTGGACAAAAACGTACTCATCCCCAGAGATGATACCTGTGCTGTCACATCCCTTGCCATTCAGCAGGCTCTGTTTTTGGATGCCGGCCCCAGAATCCTGGACCTTTGCACCGGTTCCGGCTGTATCGGCCTGGCGGTGGCAAACCGAGTGAAGGATGCACGGGTCACCCTTGGCGACTACTCCAGAGATGCCCTCATGGTGGCAAAGAAGAACATCAAAAATCAAAAGCTCACAGGCCGCGTATCCTGCGTCCATGTGAACGCTTTAGAGCCTGCGCCAGCGTTCCTTGGGAAGTTTGATATGATCATATCCAATCCTCCGTATATTACCACGGCGGAAATGGAAGAACTGGACCCCAGTGTAAAAGACCACGAGCCCCACATGGCTCTCCACGGCGGTGATGACGGCCTGGATTTCTATCGTGCCATTGCCGCAAATTACCGGGAGGCCCTGAAGCCCGGCGGCTATTTGTGCTTTGAGTTCGGTATGGGGCAGGGAGATATGGTGTGTGCCATTCTGGAAGAGAATGGGTACAAAATATTGGACAGAACTAAGGATTATAATGACAGAGAAAGAGCCGTACTCGCGCAATACGGCAGGAAGGAAGTATAAAGATTATGGCTACAAAGAAAACTGTTTACGATGCTCCCGCACCCGCAACCGATAAGAAGAAGGCTCTGCAGACAGCTCTGTCTCAGATCGAGAAAAATTTTGGCAAGGGCACTGTTATGCGCCTGGGCGAGCGCCCTGAGATGAATGTGGAGGCCATTCCTACCGGTTCTTTGGCGCTGGATGCTGCATTGGGAATCGGCGGTGTACCCAAGGGCCGTATTATTGAGATCTATGGACCGGAGTCCTCCGGTAAGACTACGCTGGCACTGCATATTTTGGCACAGGCTCAGAAGATGGGCGGCGAGGTTGCCTTTGTGGACGCTGAGCATGCTTTGGATCCCGTATACGCTGCCGCCTTGGGCGTTGATACTGACAATATGCTGGTCTCTCAGCCCGACACCGGCGAGCAGGCCTTGGAAATCACCGACGCACTGGTACGTTCCGGCGCTGTGGATGCCGTCGTTGTGGACTCTGTGGCGGCCCTGGTGCCCAAGCAGGAGATCGAAGGCGAGATGGGTGACACCTTTGTGGGTCTGCAGGCCCGCCTGATGTCCCAGGCTCTGCGGAAGCTGGCCGGTACCATTGCCAAGACCAACTGCGTGGTGATCTTCATTAACCAGCTGCGTATGAAGATCGGTGTCATGTACGGCAACCCCGAGACCACCACCGGCGGTAACGCCTTGAAGTTCTACTCCTCCGTGCGTTTGGATGTGCGCCGTGTGGAAGCGATTAAGGAAGGCGGCAACGTCATCGGCAACAAGACCCGCGTCAAGGTTGTCAAGAACAAGGTCGCGCCTCCTTTCCGTGAGGCCTACTTCGATATCATGTACGGCGAAGGCATCAGCAAGTGGGGCGAACTGGTGGATCTGGCTGTGCAGATGGATATTGTTCAGAAGAGCGGCAGCTGGTTTTCTATGGGCGAGGAGCGCATCGGCCAGGGCAAGGACAGCGTCAAGGCGTTCCTGCAGAATAACCCCGACATTGCCGAGGAAGTGGAAGCCCAGGTCCGGGCCAACCTGCTGCAAAGCAGCGCCAAAACTCCTGCCAAGGCAGCTGAGCGCCCCATCGCTGTGAGCGCTGACGATTTCGATGATGAGGATTGATTCCATTGCCTCCCAGCCCGACAGGGTGGGGAGGCACTTGGTGCGTTTTGAAGACGGCACGATCATGCGCCTCTACCGCCAAACTGTGGAGGATTTCGGCCTGTATCCCGGCAGGGAACTGGACGAGCAGGAAATGAAAAACCTCCGCGATGCGGCAAGTGCCCTGTCTGCCAAAATGCGGGCGGTGCGAATCGTGTCTGCCAGCAGCGTATCCAAGAAGGATTTGGAGCAGCGCCTTGTACACAAAGGCGAGGACGTAAAAATGGCCAAGGCCGCCGTGGAATGGATGGCGGAGCTGGACCTGATCGATGACCGTAAGACCGCCGCCCAGGTGGTCGGCCGGTGTATCAGCAAAGGCTACGGCAAAGCACGCGCCAAACAGGCCCTGTACGAAAAGCGGATTCCCAAAGAGTACTGGGAGGAAGCCCTGGAGGGTTACCCGGATCAGCAGGAAAAGATACTGGAATTTCTGCAAAATAAGTTGGGAGACCGATGGGATGACCGGGACCTGAAGAAGGCCACCGACGCCCTTCTTCGCAGAGGCCACAACTACTCCCAGATAAGAAAAGCTATGGAGACTTTGTCTATGGAATTGGAAGATCTCCCGGAGGAATTTTAATGGCAAGTATTGGTTTTATATCCCTTGGCTGCGCAAAGAACCAAGTGGATTGCGAGCGGATGATGTACCGCGTCCAGGAAGCCGGGCATACGGTCCAGGCAGATGTGGTGGGGGCCGATGTGGTGGTGATCAACACCTGCGGCTTTATTGACTCCGCAAAAAGTGAGGCCATCGACTTTATTTTGCAGATGGCGCAACTCAAGGAGCAGGGCCTGATCGGTAAGATATTGGTCACCGGCTGTCTGTCCCAGCGCTACCAGGGGGAAATCACAAAAGAAATGCCCGAGGTGGACGGTATTTTGGGTACCGGTAGCTATACAGAGGTCGTACCGGCCATTGAAAAGCTGCTGTCTGACGAAACCGTGGAGGAATTCGGCTCTATCGATGCTCCCGAGGAGGAGACCGGCAGAATCCTCACTACCCCCGAGCACTACGCCTACATCAAGATCGCGGAAGGCTGCGATAACCGCTGCAGCTACTGTATCATTCCGTACCTGCGTGGCAAATTCCGCTCCCGTACCATGGACGATGTCCTCTATGAAGCAAGATTGCTGGCAGATAGCGGTGTGAAAGAACTGATCGTGGTGGCGCAGGATACCAGTCGTTACGGCAAGGACCTGACCGGCGGGAAGTCCCTGCTACCGCAACTGCTGAGAGAGATTTGTCAGATCGATGGTATCGAATGGGTGCGTGTGCACTATGTATACCCCGACGAGATCGATGATGATCTCATCGAGGTGCTGGCAACCGAGCCCAAGATCGTAAAGTATTTGGATATCCCTATTCAGCATTGTAACGATAAAATTTTAAAACTCATGAACCGCCGGGGCGACGGCAAATACCTGCGGAAACTCTTTGCGAAGCTTCGCGAGAATATTCCCGGGCTGGTGCTGCGCACCAGCGTCATTACCGGCCTGCCCGGCGAGGGAGAAGAGGAATTCCGTGAGCTATGTGAATTCCTTAAGGAGCAACGCCTGGAGCGTGTAGGCGCATTCCCGTTCTCTCCTGAGGAGGGCACACCAGCGGCCACCATGGAGTATCCCGATAATGAGATTGCCCAGCAGCGGGCGCAAATGATCGAAACCATCCAGTCCCGCATCATGGACGATTATAACGAAGCCATGATGGGGAAGACCATGGATGTTTTAGTAGACGGCTTCGACGAGGAGTATGAACAGTTCTTCGGCCGCACCTTTGCCGACTCTCCCGAGATCGACGGCAGAGTGTGGATCGCATCTGAAGAAGCTCTCGTAGAAGGCGAATTTGTAAAAGTATGTATAGACGGCCTGGTGGATGGCGATCTGGCGGGCTACATTGTGGAGGAATAACCTATGACAACTGCAAGTAAAATTACTCTGGTTCGCATCTTCTTCATCCCCCTGTTTATGGTATTTATGTACTTAAGCGGCGGTGAGCCCAACCTGTGGATGTACATCTCTTTGGGTGTCTTTATCCTGGCCAGCATTACCGACTATATCGACGGTGAGATTGCCAGAAAGTTCAACCAGGTCACCGATTTCGGCAAGTTCCTGGATCCCCTGGCTGATAAGCTTTTGACCATCGCAGCCATGACTATGTTCTGCCAGTGGGGCAAGTTTGAGGCCTGGGCCTTGATGATCGTCCTGACCCGTGAATTTGCTGTTACCGGTCTGCGACTGGTTGCCGTAGGCAAGGGTACTGTGATCGCCGCAGGTAAGAGCGGGAAATTCAAGACCGCCAGCACTATGATCGGCCTGTGTGCTATGATGGCTTTCCCCAGTGTGGGCTGGCTGTGCTGGACTGTGGTGGGAGTCATTGTGGTGGCCACCGTGTATTCCGGTGTGGAGTACTTCATTCAGAACTGGAACTGCCTTTGGGATTAAAACGAATCGCCGGTGCTTTTGCACCGGCGATATGATTGGAGAAACCTATGAACGAGAAAGAGATCGGCGAGATTCGCCGCCGTATGCGCCGTGACCGCAGCAACATGACTGCCATCTACGGCTGCTATGTGAACGCAAATAAGGAGATCATTGCCTCTTTTCGCCAGAGCACCGGAATGATGCCGGAAAATGAGGCGGAGAAGTACTTCGGTGTCATGAAGCGGACTTTGTCCGGCACTGTGGGTAAGAATCTCATTGACATCAGTTTTAAAACCAGTCAGGTGGCAGACAGCCCCGAGCACAAGTTCCTTATGGCTCTGCGGGAGTGCAAGCTCCAGGACGATAACCTGCGCATGGAGCTGTATAAAAAGATCATGGAAGCCGTCACCTTTGACGATAACTATGTGATCCTGGTTGGCTGCGAAAGCTACGATGTGCCCTTTAAGAGCAAGGACGACGAGATCCAGCAGGACAACTCCTCTGAGGTTTATACATACCTTCTGTGCGCCGTCTGCCCTGTGAAGCAGACGAAACCTGCCCTGCGGTATATGGCCGAGAGCAAGGAGTTCCACGACTGTGGTGTAGCCCAGCAGATCTGTGCACCGGAGCTGGGATTCCTATTCCCGGCATTTGACAACCGCAGTACCAATATCTATAATGCCCTCCTGTATTCCCACAATATCAAGCAGGAGCACCAGGGCTTTGTGGATGCCCTGTTTCATGTAAAGTCCCCCAAGCCCGCAGCCCAGCAGAAGCAGTTCTTTGAGGCGCTGCTGACCAGGTCTCTGGGGGAGGAGTGCAACATGGATGTAGTGCAGACGGTCCATGAGCAGATTCGCCAGTCCATTGACATGCACAAGGAGAGCAAGGTGGCAGACCCCTTGCTGATTTCCAAGGAGCAGTTTAAGACTGCCCTTAAGTCCGGCGGCGCATCCGATGCGGCTGTGGCAAAGTTTGCGGTGGAGTACGACGAAGCCTTCGGCCACGAGGCAGACCTACACCCCAAGAATGTGATCGACAACCGGAAATTTGAGATCAAGACCCCGGATGTGTCCATTAAGGTAAGTCCGGAGCGAATGGATCTCATTGAGACCCGGGTGATTGGCGGCGTGAAGTATATTCTCATCTGTGCCGACGAGAATGTGGAAGTCAACGGCGTCACGATCCAAATTAAAGAGGAATAATAAGAAATCGCCCTCCCGACGGGAGGGCGATTCAATTTCACTCCTGCATTAAAGATACGATGATCTCCACGCACTTTTCAATGCCCAGCTTGCTGCTGTCTAAGCAGATGTCGTAGTTGTGGGCTTCACCCCAGTTGCGGCCGGTATAGTGCCGGTAGTTTACCTGGCGGCGCTTATCCTTTTCGTTCAGGCGGGCCATGGGGCTTTTTTCGGACTCGCCGTAAAGGCGTACAATGCGGTCTGCACGGAATTCCTTATCCGCATGGATGAACACATGCAGACAATCTTCTCTGTCCTTGAGGATGTAGTCGGCGTTACGGCCCACGATCACACAGGGCTCCTTATCTGCCAGCTGCAAGATCACGCTGCACTGCACATTCCAAAGGAAATCCGCGGTGGAAAGGCCGTTCATCACGCCGGGTACGCTTTGGTGGGCAAAGGCATAGGAGAACATGCTTTTGCTGGGAGAGTGCTCGCCGTGCTCCTCTATGTACTGGGGGGCAAAGCCGGACTCCAAAGCCACATGGTCTACAAGCTCTTTGTCGTAAAAGGGAATCCCCAGCTTTTCAGCAACCATACGACCGATGGTGCGGCCACCGCTGCCGAATTCACGGCTGATGGTGATCATCTTCTTTTTCATAAGCGTACCCTCCTTAAGAGCATGATTTCTATAAATATTATAACATGCCTTAAGGAAATGTCAAACTTAAAGTACCTTGGACAAAAACTCCTGCAGACGGGGGTGCTGGGGATTGCCGAAGAGCTCGGCAGGGGCGTTCTGCTCCACGATCTTACCTTCGTCCATAAACAAAACCCGGTTGCCCACTTCACGGGCAAAGCCCATCTCATGGGTAACAACTGCCATGGTCATACCCTCGGAAGCCAGCTCCTTCATAACCTCCAGAACTTCGCCCACCATCTCGGGGTCCAGGGCGGAGGTAGGCTCGTCGAAGAGCATGACCTTGGGATTCATAGCCAGGGCGCGGATGATGGCGATACGCTGCTTCTGACCGCCGGAGAGCTGGCCGGGATAAGCGTCAGCTTTTTCTTCCAAACCCACACGCCGCAGCAACTGAGTGGCCACATCATTGGCTTCTTCTTTGGTCATGAGCTTGGTGCGTACGGGAGCCAGGGTGATATTCTTCCGGATTGTCATGTTGGGGAACAGGTTAAAGTGCTGGAACACCATGCCCATCTGACGGCGGATCAGATCAATGTTTGCCTTAGGATCGGTGATCTCATGACCGTCAAAGGTGATTGTGCCGGCGCTGGGGGTCTCCATAAGATTCAGACACCGCAGAAAAGTGGATTTGCCGGAACCGGAGGGGCCAATGATAACCACTTTTTCGCCGGGGTAGATGTGCTCAGAGATATCGTCTAAAACCAGATGATCGCCGAAGCTTTTGGATAAGTTTTTAACGTCGATCACTTTGACGCAGCCTCCTTTCCAAGATTCCCTGCAGCCAGGAGAAGATCAGCACCAGCGTAAGATACATCACAGCGATGCCGATCAGGGGATACATCTGCTCATAGGTACGGCCATAGATACCCTGTGCGGCGTGGAGCATTTCCTTGCCGCCGATAACAGTGATCAGGGAGGTATCCTTCAAAAGAATAATAAACTCATTGCCCAAAGAGGGTAAAATGGCCTTGAAAGCCTGAGGAATCACGATAAAGCGCATGGTGTCCACGTAGCCGAGGCCCAAACTTCTGCCGGCCTCAGACTGGCCGGGATCCAAAGACATCAGACCGCCGCGAATGATCTCTGCTACATAAGCGCCGGAGTTGATGCCCAGAGTCAGAGCGCCCACGGATGTGAAATCACGGCTGCTCTTAAAAATAACGAAGCCCATGATCAGCAGCTGCACCATCATGGGAGTGCCGCGGATCACGGTGACATAGATCTTGCAGATCAAGTTAAAGAAACCTAAAATAGGGTTGTGCTTACCCGCACGCTGTTGATCGTGGGCGGTACGGATCACCGCAACAAGAATACCTAAGATCACGCCAATCAAAAGGGCGAGGGCGGTGACCAGCAGCGTGGTCTCCATGCCTTCTAAGTACTGCAGCCAGCGGTCTTTTTCAATAAAAGCCTGATAGAACTTAACGAAAAACTCCTTCCAGAAGGGGAGTGCTTCGCCACCGATCATCTGGCTTTTCCATAATGCATATGCTTCAGCCATTGTTATCCTCACTTTACGTTACAAAAGGGCGGCTTTTCAGCCGCCCTTAATTTGCATGTTGATTACTCGGCGGAGATGTACTTGGCGACGATGGTATCGACAGTGCCGTCAGCAATCAGTTCCTTCAGAGCGCCGTTGATAGCGGTGACCAGAGCGGTGTTGCCCTTGTCGCAGCCGATGGCGTAATCTTCCACAGCGTACTCGGTCTCCAGAATGGTCAGACCGGGGTTAGCCTTCACGAACTCTTCAGCGGGAGCCTTGTCAATAACAACGCAGTCGACCTGGTCGTTCAGCAGAGCCTGCACGGCGCTTGCGCCGGTGTCGTAGGTGGTGACATGCTCTTCGCCAAAGTCATCGGTGGTGTAGATAGCGCCGGTGGTGCCACGCTGTGCGCCGATCTTGCCTTCGCCCATGTTGTCAGCGGTGACAGTGGAGCCTTCCTTCACGATAACCACCTGCACGCCCTGTGCGTAGGAATCGGTGAAGTCCATAACGACCTTGCGGTCCTCGTTGACGGTAACGCCTGCCATAACGATGTCAGACTTCTTCTCGTTAACAGCCAGCAGAGCGGCGTCGAAGTCCATATCCAGGATCTCCAGTTCCAGACCCAGCTTCTGGGCGATGGCGGTAGCGATCTCAACGTCGATGCCCTCGTAGCCGCCGTCATCGGTGGTCATTTCGTAGGGAGGGAATGCAGCGTTGGTGGACATCAGCAGCTTGCCCTCTTCCAGGGTCATCTGAGTCTCGCCGCCTTCGGAAGCACCGCAAGCGATCAGGCCAAGGGCCAGAACCAGAGCCAAAGTCATAGCAATAATCTTTTTCATAATGTTTACTCTCCTTTTTTAAAAAGTGCCGTTGTTTTCGGGATGGTTGTATT
Organism: Faecousia sp.; assembly: GCA_045601475.1. Taxonomy (GTDB): domain Bacteria; phylum Bacillota; class Clostridia; order Oscillospirales; family Oscillospiraceae; genus Faecousia. The sequence goes on along the minus strand of JAZRZT010000111.1, from coordinate 23,893 downwards.
ATACATCGTATATTATTCATCGTCAATTGTATATGCATACAGAATAAACAGAGGAAACACGAAATGATATGGTGACTATGCATAATTATATTCCAAATTACAGAAATTATATGCATTTCGAATCGTTTTGCCCGAAGTGTTGAATGTATAATATACAGAAATTCTCTGTATATTCGACAGGTTTTGCTTGCAATCAAATTTGCGGTTGTAAAAAGGGAAGAAATGCTATATAATAATATGGATTTGGTATGCGAATCTATGGATTTGAGGAGCAGCTTTATGATGAATAAAAGCGAAGAACTGAAGAAATACCTAGTCCCTGGCAAGCGTGTACATCTCATCGGCATCGGCGGCGTTTCCATGCGCCCTCTGGGTCTGGTGCTGAAAGGGATGGGGATGAATGTCAGCGGCTCTGATATGAACGCCTCTGTATCTACTGAGGAACTGATCTCCAAGGGCATCCATGTGGACATCGGCCATCGGGAAACAAATGTGGATGGCGCGGACTGTGTGATCCGCACTGCCGCTGCCCACAATGACAATCCTGAGGTAGCTGCTGCCCGGCGCATGGGTATCCCCGTGTTTGAGAGGGCCCAGGCCTGGGGTGTGATCATGCAGGCGTATAAGAACGCTGTTTGCATTTCCGGTACCCATGGAAAGACAACCACCACCTCCATGGTTACTCATATTCTCATGGAAGCGGAAGTAGACCCCACGGTGATGATCGGCGGATATCTGCCTCTGCTGCGGGCCGGCCATCGGGTAGGCGGTGGCGATACCATCGTGCTGGAAAGCTGCGAGTATTGCGACTCCTTTTTGAATTTCTTCCCAACCTTGGCGGTTATATTAAATGTAGAGGCCGACCATTTAGACTATTTTAAGGACTTGGCGGATGTGCAGAAGTCTTTCCGCAGCTTTGCCAAGCTTTCCACCGGTGGTGTTCTGGCCAATGGTGATGACCCCCATGTGACCAAGACCCTCAAGGGTATGGACTATGTGAGCTTCGGCCTGAAAGCATCCAACCGGGTTACGGCAAAAAACATCTGCCCCGACTGGCGGCATTTGGATGTGTACTGTGACGGAGAATTTTATTGTCATTTAGATCTGCAGGTATTAGGCAGACATAATGCGCTCAACGCCCTGGCGGCTGCGGGCACAGCCTGGATGCTGGGCATCCCCGGCGAGGCGGTGACCAAGGGATTAGCCACTTTCAGCGGCGCAGAGCGGCGTATGCAGTTTAAGGGTAAGTTTAACGGCGCGGATGTCTATGACGATTATGCCCACCATCCCGATGAATTGGCTGCTACAATCAGTGCGGTCCGTACCATGGACTATAAGCGCATCGTGGTTGCATTCCAGCCTCATACATACACCCGCACCAAGGCGTTATTCCATGACTTTATTCGGGAACTGCGCAAAGCGGATGTTGTGGTCCTGGCCGAGATTTATGCCGCCCGGGAGCGCAATACCGTTGGAATCTCTTCCAAAGATCTGGCTGAACGCATCGGCGGTGCTGTGTATAAGGAGACGCTTCCTGAGGTGACCGAGTATTTGCGTACTGTCGCTGCCGAGGGGGATGTGATCCTCACCATCGGTGCCGGCGATATCTACCGCGCCGGTGAAGCACTCCTTGAGAAATGAGGGAATGAGCTTGAAGAAACTGAATGTTTGCGTCCTGTTCGGTGGTATCAGCCCCGAGCATGCGGTGTCCTTGCGTTCTGCGGAATCCGTGCTGAACAACATGGACCCTGAGAAATATAACATTTTCCCTGTGGGTATTACCCGCAAGGGTGACTGGATCCTCTTTGGGGGAAAGGACTACGCGCAGCTTCCTACGGAGCAGTGGCTGGAGCATCCTGATAACGGCAAGGCGGCTATCTCTCCCATTCGTGGGCAGGGTCTTTTGCACTTTGAGGGCGATTGCGTGGTCCGGGAGCAGATCGATGTGGTATTCCCGGTGCTCCACGGCGAAAACGGTGAGGACGGTGCGATGCAGGGCCTTCTGCAGATGGCGGGGATTCCCTTTGTGGGTGCCGGTGTTGCTGCCTCCGCAGTGGCTATGGATAAGACACTTACCAAGCTGGTAGCGGATGCTGAAGGTGTTACCCAGGCGGATTGGTTGCTGGTACGCAGCCGGGAACTGACGGACCGTATGGACGCGGTGATTCATGCCATAGAAGATAAATTCACATACCCTGTCTTTATTAAGCCTGCAGGCACCGGCTCTTCTGTAGGCGTATCCAAGGCAGCAGACCGGGAATCCGCTAAGAAAGCACTCCTGGAAGCCGGTAAGTATGACAGTAAGATCCTTGTGGAGGAGTTTATCGACGGCCGTGAGGTGGAGGTTGCCGTTCTGGGCAATGAAAATCCTGTTGCCTCTGTGTGCGGTGAGATCGACTCCGGCGCTGAGTTTTATGATTACGAGGCCAAGTATGTGGCCAGCACCTCCGCAGCCTATATTCCTGCCAGGATTTCTGAGCAGGCGCAAGAGTTGGTGCGGGAATTGTCAGTTAAGGTATATTCTGCCGTGGGCTGCAAGGGACTCAGCCGTGTGGACTTCTTTGTGACCGATGACGAGCGGGTAGTCTTTAATGAGATCAACACCCTGCCGGGATTTACTTCTATCTCTATGTATCCCAAGCTTTTTGAAGCCAGCGGTATTCCGTATCTCCAGCTGATCGATAAGCTCATCGAGCTTGCCCTGGAGGATGTTAGATGAAACAGAAGGTGCTTCTTTCTATCCGGGGAACGCAAGTCTATATGGACCAGGAACCGGATGTGATCGAGCTGGTAACCGAAGGTACGCTCGCCACAAAAAACGGCACATGGCTGTTGCAGTATGAGGAGACAGAGCTGACAGGTCTTCAGGGTGTCACCACCACATTCCTGATCCGTCCAGGTGAAATCACCTTGAAACGTGCTGGTAGGCTGAATTCCCAGATGGTGTTTAAAGAGGGTGTACCCCACGATTCTCTATATCAAATGGAGTTTGGCGCGCTGATGATGACCGTGTGCGCGACCTATATGCACTGGGAGCTTTCGGAAACCGGCGGCACGGTGGATTTGAATTATTCCATTGAGATCGAACAGACCGCAGCGGGGCAGATCGATTACCATTTGGATATCCGTCCTATTGAATAAGAAAACGGCGTGTGGCCCAGCCACACGCCGTACTTTTATTCGTTGGGTAGGTTACCGGAGTCTGTGATCCCGCCGCCGCTGCCGGAAATACCGCCGGAAGGAGTGGAGGAGGACCCTGCGATCTCACAGATGATGCCATCCCGCTTTTTGTAATTGGAGGTGGCCTCTTTTTCTTTCGCGATCAGCTTTTTGGTTTCCTTCTCGTAGGTGCAGCGGTATGTAACCACATCGTAGCCCTTGTAAGGCTCTACGATGTAATCGCCGTTTTTGTAGCCCTCTTTGTTGTTCGCGTCCATGGTCTGATAGGTAGTTGTGGAGGGATACTCCTTCAATACTTCGTATTCCATTTCCACATAATAATCCTTGTTGTCTAAACCCAAAAGGGAGACGGTGACCTCGTTGCCCTCAGCGGTGGCATCGATAAGGATGGGGTTCTTGGTGTTGTTACGGAAGCAGAAGTCCAATGTGCCCCAGCTTACCGTGGCATCCATACCCAAAGGAACATAGCCGGGGAAGAAGGCGTGTCTGGTCCGCTCCTCAATCTTCAGATCTGCCACCATGGCGCAATAGTAGAGGGCAGAGGAGACCTGACAAATGCCGCCGCCCACGGTATAGACGGTCTTGCCACCGGAGTAGGAGGGGCCGGGTTTGTAACCCTTTTCCTTGGTACGCTCACCCAATGCGGCATTGTAGGAGAAGAATTCACCGGGGGAGAGAATGATACCGTCGATCGCTTCGCAGGCAAGGCGCAGATTTGTGTTTCTGTCTTCGTCGTCATGATCGCTCACGGCGGTGTAGGTAGCCAGCACATCCTTGAATAAATCGGTCATTAAAGATTCTGCTGTGATTTCCGGCTGCAGCTGCACAAAGGGGATTTCCACCGTAGTACCGGGCTTTGCGTTGTCAATCTTCTTTTGTGCATCCGCTACTACGAAGCCGTAACCGACCTTTCCATCCTGGATCTCGGCGGTGCTGGATTTCAGCTTGGCATCCACCGGGGCCACGTAGTATTCCTTTAATATTATTTCCAGATCGATGGGGTCGGGCTGCACACTGCCACACTGTCCGGTTACGGAGAAATCGTTGCGGCTGTAGCCCTCCAAGACCGTCTTGTACAGAGCATTCATATTCAGCCCGTATTCCGGCGTACCCTTCTTCACCACAAGCTTCTGGAAATTTGCACCGTTTTGGATATCCTCGGCGGAGGGCTTCTTGCCCACCACCTCGTAAGTGCTTTGTACCAGAGTGCTGCTGTATTGTTCGCCCAAAACGCTGAGCTTTGCTTTGATCTGTTCTGCGTTCAGGTTCAGGCAGCCTGTGATATCCACATCCACACCCTCTGCAGCGGCAAGGGCGATTCTCTCCTGGCGTTGGGAGGATGTGCCTTTTCTGCCGTACTGATAGGCAACCCGCACCGCTTTGGCAACATCCAACTTGCCGGCGTATTCAGCGGGGATGGTGACCTGGTCGTCCAAAACGGTCACCACCATATCCTTTTTGCCATAGGTGTCTTTGACGGCTTCCTCCACAGCGGCTTTTGCCTCCTGTACGGTCATACCGCCTACTTTTACACCGGCAACCCGTACGCCATCGTAGATCACGCCATCCTCATTGTTCATAAAGAACAGACAGCCTGCCAAAAAGGCGATGCCCAGGGCAATGACGCACACACAGGTGACGATCACACCGGTACGATTTTCGCTGTCTTTCTTGCCTCTGCGGCTGTTGGCCGAGGTATATTTGCCGTTGTAGCGTTTTTCGTTTTTCCGGGCCTGAGACCGCTTGGTCTTGGCTGCCATACGCCACACTCCCTTTCTGTTTCTATGGGCTTATTATAGCATAGTTGCCTGCCTGTGGCAAGTTACTTCCCGGCGCAGCGGATGAAGTGATCAATGAGTACTTTGGACTGCCGCAGGCTATCCACCCCGGATGCCAAGCGCAATCGGATGGTGGGCTGCTTTGCGGTTGCCACAAATTGGATGCGGTTTTTGTAATCAGCCAGGCTGCAAAGGATGCTGATAGCCTCCAAATTCAAGTTGGCTAAGGTGAAATACACTTCGTTTGCCTTCTGCTTGATGTCCACCACACCCACCTTTCTTGCGTTGGCGCGAAGGAGGGCGATGTCCACGAGATTGAGAACGCCCTTAGGCGGATCACCGTAACGATCGATGATCTCGTCCAAAAGGTCGTCCGCATCCGCCTGTTCCCGAATGGCTGCCATACGGCGGTACAGGTCCATCCGTTCCTCACCACGGGATACGTAGTCCTTATCCACATTAGCGGTAACGTTGAGGTCAGCGGTGCAGTCCGGCTCTTTGGGCTTCTCACCCCGTTCTTCCAAGACCGCTTCATCCAGAAGCTTCAGATACATGTCATAGCCCACGGACATCATGTGGCCGGACTGTTCCGCACCCAGAAGGTTGCCTGCGCCACGGATCTCCAGGTCACGCATGGCGATCTTGAAGCCGGAGCCAAACTCCGCAAAATCCCGGATGGCGGAAAGTCGCTTTTCCGCAATTTCAGACAGGGACTTGTCGGGCCGATAGGTGAAATAGGCGTAGGCGTGGCGGATGGACCGACCCACACGGCCGCGGAGCTGATGAAGCTGGGAAAGACCGAATCGGTCCGCGTTTTCAATGATGAGGGTGTTGGCGTTGGGGATATCCAGGCCTGTTTCAATGATGGTGGTGCAAACAAGGACCTGAATCTCTCCGTCTGCCATGGCGTGCATTACATCGCTGAGGGCTTCCTCACCCATCTTGCCGTGGGCTACCGCCACAGAAAGACCGGGGATTCGCTTCTTCAGCGCCGATGCGCACTGGTCGATGGTCTCCACCCGGTTGTGGAGGTAGTACACCTGACCGCCGCGCTCGATCTCCTTGCGGATCGCATCGTCCAAAATGGCGTTGCTGTGTTCCATCACATAGGTCTGCACCGGGTAGCGGTCAGCAGGCGGTTCTTCAATGTTAGTCATATCCCGAATGCCGGACAGCGCCATATTCAAGGTCCGGGGGATCGGCGTTGCGGAGAGGGTCAGTACATCCACTCCCTTACTCAACTCCTTCAGCCGTTCTTTGTGGCTAACGCCAAAACGCTGCTCCTCGTCCACGATGAGAAGACCTAAGTCCTTAAATTCTACGCTCTTTTGCAGCAGCTTGTGGGTGCCGATCACGATATCCACAAGACCGGTTTTTAAGTTCTGCAGCGTTTTCTTTTGCTGCGTGGTGGTTCTGAATCGGCTGAGTACATCGATGTTCACAGGGAAACCCCGGAATCGGGAAACAGTGGTTTGATAATGTTGCTGGGCCAAAACTGTGGTGGGTACTAAAATAGCCACCTGCTTGCCATCCATGACTGCCTTCATCACAGCCCGGAGAGCGACTTCGGTTTTACCGAAGCCAACATCACCGCAAAGCAGGCGGTCCATGGGGATGGGCGTCTCCATGTCCGACTTGATCTCCGCGATGCACCGCAGCTGATCGTCAGTCTCGGGGTAGGGGAAGTTGTCTTCAAATTCTTTCTGCCAGGGGGAGTCCGCGCCAAAGGCGAAACCCTCCTGTCGTTTTCTGGCGGCGTAGAGCTGGATCAGCTCACCTGCCATATCTTTAGCGGCCTTTCGGGCTTTGGTCTTGGTTTTCTGCCAGGCGTCGGTGCCGATCTTGTTCAGACGCACATTGGCATCCTCGCCGCCGCCACCGATATATTTGCTCACCATGTCCAGCTGAGTGGCCGGGACGAACAGGGTATCCGTGCCCTGGTAGGCGATCTTCACGTAGTCCTTAACAGCGCCGTCCACCTTGATCTGCTCCATAGCCACGAAACGGCCGATGCCGTAGTTTTCATGAACAACAAGGTCGCCGGGAGTCAGGTCTGTAAAGGAATTGAGTTTCTGCCGGTTGGTGGCAGATTTCTTTTTGGGTTTCTTAGGTGTGCCCCTGGAGAGAAGCTGACCTTCAGAAAGGACCACCAGTTTAGAGCTGGGATATTCCATACCAAAGGGGATCGTGCCCTCTGCCAGCAGGATCTGTCCTGCTTGGGGCATGGTATTCAGCGGGATACACAAAAAAGCGCCGATGCCCTTTTCACTTAGAATCCCTTGCAGGATCTCTGCTCTTCTGCGGGAGCCGCAGAGCACCAGACAGGCGTAATCCATCTTCTGATAGTGCTGCAGATCGCTGGCGGCAGTGTCCATATTGCCACCGTAACCGGGTAGTTGTTTGGCAATCATGGGCAGCAGCTGCTTGGGTGGCCTTTCCTCCGGATAAGAGGTGCCTGCAAAGGAGTCCAGATAGAGCACTGTTCGATTACAAAGACCTGCGCAGAAATCCTCCCACTGGCAGGCAAAGTCACAAAGCTCACCGGCAACAAGACCTGCCTGCAAGAGACTGTCCAGCTGCAGACCCAGTTCCTCTGTCCGGGTCCTGGCGGAGCGGTGGAGGTTGCCCTGTTCGCACAGGACCACCACAGCGTTACCTGGGACATAGTCCATAGCAGTGGCAGATTCCTCATATATCAGTGCCATATAGCGGTCGGAAGCGGGATTTTGCACTTCGTTTTCGTACTTTTCCAGATCTTTTTCTAATGTCTTAATGAGCTGCTCGTTGGGGTTTTTTCTCCGCTTTTGCCGGGCGATCAGAACCCGGATGTCGTCACAGAGGCCAGTCATACCGCCCTTGTGAAGCCGCGGCTGTGTCTCACCCACAGGCAAAACGACTACCTTATCAACGTTCTCGGTTCTTCTTTGGGTGTCCGGATCAAAGTAACCCATGGTATCCAGCTCGTCGCCAAAGAACTCCGCGCGAAATGGCCGATCAGCTGCGGGGGAGAAGATATCCAAAATACCGCCGCGCACAGCAAACTGTCCGGGGCCCTCCACCATGCCGCACCGGGTGTAACCGGCGCTGGTAAGCCGCTCAAGCAGCGCGCCCACGGCGTATTCCTTGCCGATTTCTAAGGTGAAAACGGCATCCTTTAGAATCTGAGGCGGCATGGTGCGCTGGCTGCAAGCCTCCCAGGAGAGAATCTGAATGGGTGTATTACCCATTTGCAGATCATAAAGCTGGCGCAGGCGCTTCTGTTCCCAACCTCTGGAGACCACAGCGGTGTCATAGAGCGTCAGCTCCCGGCAGGGAAGAATGGGGGCGTTCTCACCTAAAAATGCCTTCAGCTCCTCCTGAAGCCGCTTAGCTGCCAAATCATCCTGGCAGAGCAGTACCAGCGGTCTGTCCGTGTCCTGACGCAAAGCGGCGATCAGATGGCTGCGGTTGATCTGACCGATACCGGTGACAGCCGCAGCGCTGTTATTCTTAATACATTCCAGCACGGAATTGTATTCCGGCATGGTCTTTAGTGCAGATAACAGCTTTTCCATAAAGTTACCTCGAAAAAATTTTGTTCCACGTAGCAAAGCGGAAAGGGGAGTTTTCCCCTTTCCGTGCATTTACAGTATTTGCTTATTTTACCCGGTTTCCGTTGTAGCGATTCGCGGTCTCGGGAATTCCTTTATCCATAATGCAAAGAGCTGCCTTGCCTGCATCCTGCAGTGCAAATTCCAACGCCTTTTCCTCGGCAGAGGAGAAGGAAGACAGCACCCAATCCGCCAGGTCCTGTTCCGCATGGGGTTTCGCACCCACGCCGATCTTGACTCTGGGGAACTCTTGGGTACCAAGCTCCTGGATAATGGACTTAATGCCGTTGTGACCGCCGGCAGAGCCGTCGGGGCGGACACGCAGCACACCCGGGGCCAGGGAGATATCGTCAAACATAACGATGATCCGCTGGGGCGGGATATTGAAGTAGGCGGAGAGCTGCAGCACCGAGCGCCCGGACAGATTCATATAGGTCTGGGGTTTCAGGAGGTACAGTTTCTTGCCGTTATGATTGGTTTGACCGTACAGACCCTGGAATTTCAACCGGTCCACCTTACAGCCCAAATCCTCCGCCAATATGTCAATGGCGCGGAAACCGCAGTTATGACGGGTGCGGGCGTATTGGCTGCCGGGATTACCCAAGCCGACGATCAGCCAGCTTTCGCTTTTTTTACCGAACACAGCTTAGAACAGGTCGGCGATGGAAGTGCCGCCGTGAATATGTGCGATGGCGCGGGCGAAGATGGGGGCCACATCCAGCTGCTTGATCTTGGTGCAGGGGCAATCGGCGGGAACGGGGATGGTGTTATGAACCACCAGTTCCTTAATGGCGCTCTTCTCAATGCGGTCAAATGCAGGACCGGAGAGCACACCGTGAGTAGCACAGGCGTAAACTTCCTTGGCACCGCCCACTTCCACCAGGGCGTTTGCTGCGTTGCACAGAGAGCCGGCGGTGTCTACCATGTCGTCAAAGAGGATGCAGGTCTTGCCCTTTACATCGCCGATGACGTTCATAACTTCGCACACATTGGCCTTCTGGCGGCGCTTGTCGACAATGGCCAGACCCATGTGTACCTTGGCGGCGAAAGCGCGGGCGCGGGTCACAGAGCCCACGTCGGGGGACACAACCACAAAGTCGTCGTGATTGTACTTGTCCTCGGGGAATTTATTCAGATAGTATTCAACGAAGGTGGGGTTGCCCAGCAGGTGGTCCAGGGGAATGTCGAAGAAGCCCTGGATCTGTGCGGCATGGAGGTCCATGGTCAGCACACGGTCAGCGCCGGCGGCGGTGAGCATATTGGCAACCAGCTTAGCGGAGATGGGATCGCGGCTCTTTGCCTTGCGGTCCTGACGCGCATAGCCAAAGTAGGGGATCACGGCGGTGATACGGCCGGCGGATGCGCGACGGCAAGCGTCGATCATCACCAGCAGTTCCATCAAATGATCGTTGACGGGCTTGCAGGTGGACTGGATCAAAAACACATCAGCGCCACGGACAGTCTCAAACAGAGAAACGGACACTTCGCCGTCAGCAAAGGTCTTCACCTCGCTGTTGCCCAGGGGCAGACCCAACTCCTTGCAGACGGTCTTTGCGAATTCGGGGTTGGAGTTGCCGCAGAAAATCTTGATGTTCTCGCCGTATGAAATCATCTTCAGAATACCTCGCTTTAATCATCTTTTTCTATCTCAGCGCAAACTGAGCACCATACATCGCTATTATAGCACTAAAGAGACCTAAAATGCAACAGGCAAGCGGAGAAATTTACCACAAAAAACATACAAAATTTTCATAGTTTTTTGCTATAAGCGGCAAAGGGGGCAACTGCGAATTTATGTTTGAAATTTCCCTTGTATATGCCGTCGATTCGTGGTACAATATCCTATAACAATTTGTATGCAGGTGAGACCTATGAACGATAAGATTCATGTAAAAGGTGCCCGTGAAAACAACCTAAAAAATGTAGAATTGACGATACCCCGCGACAAGCTGGTGGTATTTACCGGTCTTTCCGGTTCCGGCAAGTCCAGCCTGGCCTTTGACACGATCTATGCTGAGGGGCAGCGGCGGTATGTGGAGAGCTTAAGCGCCTATGCCCGACAGTTTTTGGGGCAGATGGACAAGCCGGATGTGGATTCTATCGATGGCCTTTCCCCGGCAATTTCCATCGACCAGAAGACCACCTCCAAAAACCCTCGTTCTACCGTTGGTACGGTCACAGAGATATACGACTATCTCCGCCTTTTGTGGGCGCGGGTGGGCATTCCTCACTGTCCCAAGTGCGGCAAGGAGATTCAAAAGCAGACCATCGATCAGATCGTAGACAGGATCGAAGCGCTGGGGGAAGGAACCCGGTTTATTGTGCTATCTCCCATCATCCGTGGCAAGAAGGGCGAGCATGTGAAGGTGTTTGAGGATGCCCGCAGATCCGGCTTTGCCCGTGTCCGTGTGGACGGAATCCTCTACGATCTGGCAGAACAGATCGCCTGCGAAAAGAACAAAAAGCATACCATTGAGTTGGTGGTGGACCGCCTGGTGATCCGGGAAGGTCAGCACCGTCGGTTGGCGGATTCTGTGGAGACAGCCTGCCAGCACTCCGGCGGCATCGTGGTGATTCATCTGCCGGACACCGGTGAAGAGATCAGCTTTTCTCAGAATTACGCCTGCGAGGACTGCGGCATCAGCATGACGGAGCTGGAACCCAGAATGTTCTCCTTCAACAATCCCGCCGGCGCATGCCCGGATTGCACAGGATTGGGCTTTCAGTTGGTGGCAGATGCGGATCTGGTGATCCCCGATAAATCTAAGTCCATTTTTGAGGGCGCGATCCAGGTAAACGGCTGGAACAGTGTCCGCACGGACTCTATCTTCCGCATGTATTTCGAAGCCTTAGCAAAGAAATATCATTTTTCTCTTACGGACCCGGTAAGCACCCTTTCTGACGAGGCTATGGATGTGATCCTTTACGGCACGAAGGGGGAAAAACTCCGCATGACCTATAACCGTGGTAACGGGATGGGCGTGCTGGAACAGCCTTTTGAAGGTATCCTCAACAATATCAGCCGCCGTTTCCGGGAGACCCAGTCGGACTATTCCCGGAAGGAGCTGGAAGAATGTATGTCCAGCGCCCCCTGTCCCCATTGTCATGGTGACCGCCTTTCTGAGATCTCCCGTGCGGTAACCGTGGGTGGCATCGGCATTATGGATTTCTGCCGTATGAGCATCCGCCAGGGTCTGGAGTTTATGGAAGATCTTCATTTGGAAGGCAGTATGGCAGTGATCGCGGAGCAGATCGTGAAAGAGATCAAAGAGCGCCTGCGCTTTTTGATGGATGTGGGCCTGCAATATCTGACATTGTCCCGTGCGGCCTCTACACTCTCCGGCGGCGAGAGCCAGCGTATCCGTTTGGCAACCCAGATCGGGTCTTCCCTCATGGGCGTTCTGTATATTTTGGACGAGCCTTCCATTGGCCTGCACCAACGGGACAACGACAAACTGCTGGCAACGCTGAAGCGTTTGCGGGATTTGGGCAATACCTTGATCGTCGTGGAGCACGACGAGGACACCATGCGTGCGGCGGACTATATCGTGGATGTGGGTCCCGGCGCCGGCAGCCATGGCGGTGAGATCGTGGCGGCAGGCAGTTTGGAGGACATTATCAACACGCCCGCGTCTCTTACCGGCCAGTACCTTTCCGGTTTTAAGAAGATCCCTGTGCCCTCCCGCCGCAGAAGCGGCAACGGCGACAAGCTTGCTGTCCGGGGTGCAACGGAGAATAATCTGAAGGATATCGATGTGGAGATCCCCTTGGGAACGCTGACTTGTGTTACCGGCGTATCCGGCTCCGGCAAATCCAGTTTGGTAGGGGAGATCCTCAATAAGACTCTCTTGGGTAAGCTGAATCATGCCAGAACACGCCCCGGCGCCTGCCGCTGCGTGGAGGGCATGGAACATCTGGATAAGGTCATCGACATCGACCAAAGTCCCATTGGCAGAACACCCCGCTCCAATCCCGCTACCTACACCGGGCTGTTTAACGATATTCGCGACCTGTTTGCCTCTACATCTGAGGCGAAAATGCGTGGATACGGTCCCGGGCGATTCTCCTTCAACGTGAAGGGAGGCCGTTGCGAAGCCTGTAACGGCGACGGCCTCGTGAAGATTGAGATGCATTTTTTGGCGGATGTGTATGTGCCCTGCGAGGTGTGCCGCGGTCAGCGGTATAACCGGGAGACCCTGGAGGTCCAGTACAAGGGGAAAAATATTGCCCAGGTATTGGATATGCGTGCGGAGGAGGCGCTGGAGTTCTTTGAAAACCTGCCCAAGATCCGCCGCAAGATCCAGACCCTTGTTGAGGTTGGTCTGGGCTATATCCGGCTGGGTCAGTCCAGCACCACACTCTCCGGCGGCGAAGCACAGCGCGTGAAGCTTGCCACGGAGTTGGCGCGTGTTTCCACAGGCCGTACCATCTATATCCTGGACGAGCCTACCACTGGTCTGCATGCTGCGGATGTGCATAAGCTGATTGAGGTGTTGCAAAAACTGGTGGAAGCAGGCAATACGGTACTTGTAATCGAGCACAATTTGGATGTGATCAAGACCGCGGACTATGTGATCGATCTTGGTCCCGAAGGCGGCGATGACGGCGGTCGTGTGGTGGCTATGGGAACACCGGAAGCGGTTGCGGCTGTTCCCGAGAGCTATACGGGACAGTATTTGAAGCAATACCTGTAAAATGAAAATCCGACCTGCTTTTGCAGGTCGGATGCGTTAAATATTTTCGAATGCGGAGGCAGGGAGAATGTCGGATAGTTCCACAAGACTGTGATCCCAGCCGCCCATATAGTCAAAGTCCGGGAAGGGTGTGCTGACCACCGGGCCTTTGGGGTTTTCCGCGGAAACGGTGATGGTAAAGCGGATCGTATTTTCCGTAGGCCGATCCATGAGAATCGTACCACCATGGGCTGCTGCGGCGTATTGAGTCAAAGGAATGCCCAGACCCAGTCCGTGCCGGCCGTCTTCTACATTCGGCTCCCGCACATAGCGCATAAAGAGATTGCTCTGGGTCAATGCGGTATCTTCCACAAGGCTTTCGATGGAAAACCGAAGCTTGCCCGCACTCGCGGTGAGTACGGCAGACGCAATACTGCCGGCGGGGGAGAACTTGATGGCGTTGGAAACAAGATTATAAATCGCCCGCTCCAGCATTTCCCGGTCAACAGGGCAGTAGATATCTTCCGTAAGGGATTTATACGCCAGCCGTGTACCTTCCTTATTGCAAAGAAGCAGCGCCTTGTCCATGGTCTCATTGATTACCGCTGTGGCGTTTGCGGTCTCCATACCGTAAAGCCGGCCCTGGCGGTAGGTGGAAGCGGCGCTCATATTGCTGATCTGCCGCAGAAGCTGATAAAGGCCCTTGTTGATAAGACCGGCGGTTTCTTTATCGGAAAGTCCGTCGGCAGCTGCCATGACTTCGGAAAGTGGCGCGCGCAGTTGTTGGGCCGCAAGAGCAAGAATCCGCGTTTCGGGCGTTTCCTTACTTGCCTGTAAGTGGACAATATCCCCGTTTTCTGTGCGGAAGACGGTGGCAATGTAGGGGGCACCTTCAATCTCCAGCCCCAGGCTCAGACAGCTCTCAAAAGCGGCATACTCCTCTTGGTTGCTGGACAGCATGGGGGCGATGGGGGTATCTTCCTTTACACCGCAGGCGGCGGCATAGGTATTTACATGGGTAATGGTGCCGTCTGCCACCCGGAACACAGGATGGGTAAACATATCCAGCATAGCCATAGATTCATTTGGATTTTTCATGCGAATCCTCCCTGCACCATATAGTGTGCAGTTTTTCTGAAAACTTGCGTCGACAAAAATCGACAGACTTTTCAATTCACATTGTAACGAATATAACAGCAAATAGCAAGCAAAACATACTTTGAGGTGAAAAAATGTCCCTACATGACGGTCATAGAAACAGATTACGGGAGCGCTTTCTTCGGGAAGGGCTGGATGGCTTCAATGAGCACCAGGTGTTGGAAATGCTTCTTTTCTACTGCCTGCCGAGAAAGAACACCAACGAGATCGCCCATGAACTGATCCGGCGCTTCGGATCTTTAGCCTCTGTCTTGGAAGCATCCATCTTAGAACTGCAGGAAGTACCCGGTGTTGGAGAACAGGCGGCGACTTTCCTCAAGTTTTCCGCGGCCTTTAGTCGCTATTATATGGTCAGTCGGTCCAATGCACCGGGAAAGTCCCTCACATCCACTGAGGCCTGGAGCGAATGTCTGATGCCCCATTTTCTTGGCAAGACCAACGAAATCGTGTATCTTCTGTGCTTGGATGCCAAGGGTAAGCAGCTGTGCTGTAAAATGGTCAATGAAGGCAGCGTGAATACGGCGGGCATCCAGGTTCGAAAACTGGTGGAGGTGGCGCTGAACTCCAATGCCTCCTTCGCCATTCTGGCCCATAATCACCCCAGCGGCGTGGCATTGCCCTCAGGAGATGATGTGGCAACGACGAAAACCGTGGCAACGGCGCTGCGGGCTGTGGACGTGATTTTACTGGATCATATGATCTTTGCGGAAAATGACAGCATTTCTCTCGTCCAATCCGGCTATTATAATCCAAAGGTGTCCTACACCACAATTTGAAAGGAAAGCTTATGACGCTTATCGTTTGTCTTGACGACAGAAACGGCATGCTCTTTAACCGGCGGCGGCAAAGTCAGGACAGTATTCTCTGTCAACATATCACAGAGTTTGCCGGTGAGAAATTGCTGGTAAACGAATACTCCGCCAAACTGTTTCCCAAAGCCCGTGTTTGCCCGGATCCCTTGGGTTGCGCCAGGGAAGGGGATTTCTGCTTTGTGGAAGATCTGGATGTTCTGCCGTTTTTGGAGAAGGCGGGGAAGCTGATCGTCTTTCGCTGGAACAGACACTACCCTGCGGACGTTACATTCCCTTCTGAGGTGCTAGAAAACTGGAAACTCTTGGAACGGATGGAATTTCCCGGCAGCTCCCACGAGAACATTACCCGGGAGGTGTATATACGTTGAAAAAGAAAAACTTATCCATACTGGTTATCTTCTTAGTTGTAGCACTTGTATATACCTTTCTTGGAAATGATGGAAAACCGCAGTACAGCGACAGCTTAAACGATATCCCCGACGTATCCCCGGATGCTTATGTTGTGGTGAATAACAATGTCCCGGAGTTTACCGAGGATGACATTACCACGAAAGCTTATGAGTATTATTCGGAACTGGACAGCCTCAACCGCTGCGGCTATGCCATGGCCTGCGTGGGCAAAGAACTCATGCCCACAGAGGAACGGGGCAGCATCGGACAGGTGAAGCCCTCTGGCTGGCATACGGTGAAATATGACTTTGTGGACGGCAAATATCTGTATAACCGTTGCCATCTTATCGGTTTTCAGCTGACAGGGGAAAACGCCAATGAGAAGAATCTCATCACCGGCACAAGGTATATGAATGTAGAGGGTATGCTGCCCTTTGAAAACATGATCGCCGACTTCGTGAAGGAAACCGGCAATCATGTGCTCTACCGGGTGACCCCGGTGTTTGAAGAGGATGACCTGGTAGCCCGGGGGGTGCAGATGGAAGCCTACTCAGTAGAAGATAACGGCGAGAGTATCAGCTTTCATGTATTTGTGTATAATAAGCAGCCCGGTGTTGCCATTGATTACGCCACCGGCGAAAGTAAATTGGAAGAATAAAGGGAGGTGTGGGCCTTGGATCAATTTCAGTTAGTATCGGAGTATAAGCCATCCGGCGACCAGCCGGAAGCCATCAAAGCACTGGTGGATGGTATCAATTTCGGCTTGCGGGAACAGACCCTTCTGGGTGTCACCGGCTCCGGCAAGACATTTACCATGGCCTCTGTGATCGAGAAAATCAATCGGCCCACCCTGGTCCTTGCCCATAATAAGACCCTGGCGGCGCAGCTTTGTTCGGAGTTTCGGGAGTTTTTCCCCAACAACGCCGTGGAATACTTTATCAGTTACTACGACTATTATCAGCCTGAGGCCTATATCGCCCACACGGATACTTATATCGAAAAGGATTCCGCCATCAATGAGGAGATCGACCGCCTGCGCCACAGCGCCACTTCCGCCCTTTTTGAGCGCAGGGATGTGATCGTGGTGTCTTCCGTCAGCTGTCTGTACGGCCTGGGCGACCCCATCGATTACCGCAGTATGGTGATCTCCCTGCGGGTGGGGCAGGAGCGCCCTTTGGACGACGTGCTCCGCAAGCTTACAGAGATCCGCTATGAGCGTAACGATATCGACTTTTCACGTAATAAGTTCCGCCTGCGGGGTGATACCTTGGAGGTCTATCCTGCCTATTGGTCCGGCAGGGCTATCCGTATCGAGTTCTTTGGGGATGAGGTGGACCGCATTTCTGAGATCAATGCCGTCACCGGCATGGTAGAACGGTATATCGATCATATTGCCATCTATCCTGCCAGCCACTATGTGGCTTCCCGGGAGAAACTGGAGCGGGCCATGGAGGAGATCCGCCGGGAGTGCGACGACCAGGTTGCCTGGTTTCGTGCCCACGACAAGCTTTTGGAGGCACAAAGAATTTCCCAACGAACAAACTATGACCTGGAAATGCTCACAGAGATCGGCTTCTGCACCGGCATCGAAAACTATTCCCGGGTCATTCAGGGCAGAGCACCGGGCACACCGCCTACAACACTTTTGGACTATTTCCCAGAGGATTTTCTGCTCTTTGTGGATGAAAGCCATGTGACACTGCCCCAGTGCAGAGCCATGTATGCCGGCGACCGCAGCCGTAAGGACTCCTTGGTGAATTACGGTTTCCGTCTGCCGTCGGCCTATGATAACCGTCCTCTGAACTTTGAGGAGTTTGACAGTAAACTCAACCAGATCGTCTACGTTTCGGCAACACCCGCCGAGTATGAAAAAACCCGCTCCGGCCAAACCGTGGAGCAGGTGATCCGCCCCACAGGCCTTTTGGACCCGGAGGTGGAGGTGCGGCCTATCGAAGGCCAGATCGACGATCTTTTAGGGGAGATCAACGCAAGAGCCGCCAAAGACGAGCGGGTCCTGGTTACCACCCTTACCAAAAAGATGGCAGAAGACCTCACCGCCTACCTGCAAAAATCGGGCATTAAGGTGCGGTATATGCACTCGGATATCGGCGCCATGGAGCGCATGGAGATCATCCGGGATCTGCGCATGGCAAAGTTCGATGTGCTGGTGGGTATCAACCTCCTCCGTGAGGGCTTAGACCTGCCGGAAGTGAGCTTGGTTGCAATTTTGGACGCGGATAAGGAGGGCTTCCTCCGCTCCGAGACCAGTTTGATCCAGACCATCGGCCGCGCCGCAAGAGACGCCGAGGGCAAGGTGATCATGTACGCCGACAATATGACGGCATCTATGGAATCTGCCATCCGGGAAACGAAGCGCCGCCGTAAGATTCAAAGCGCATACAATGAAGCCCACGGTATCGTTCCCAGGACGGTGATCAAATCCGTCCGGGATCTGATTGAAATTTCCTCTCCCACTGCTGAGCGGAAGGGCCGTACCGGCGTGAAGATGACAAAGGCGGAGAAAGAACGGGAAATCGCCCGTTTGGAGAAGCAGATGAAAGAAGCAGCCCGCATGATGGAGTACGAATATGCTGCTATTCTGCGTGATCAGATCATCGAATTACGCGGTAACGACAAATAGAAGAAGACCACCGGTTGGCAACCGGTGGTCTTTCGTATTATGCTGCATTTCTTGCGCTGTCCAGCAGGGAAGCGGCATCAAACATTCCCGTAAACCAGCTTGCGTGGGATTTTAGGTTGGTTCCTGTCACCATAAGCCGGCCTTGCCGGGCGTATTTGTCCGTGCGCACCTGCCAAGGGGTGCCGGTGTTACAGAAACCCAGGAAATAGCGGAAGCCGGAAGATGTCAGCTTTTCGAACTTTTCGCCGGAATACACCATGCCTGTGTTGGCAATATCGCTGTTTTTGGCATAAACCAGCATATCTACATCTCCCAAAAGCGGGAGTGTCTCAATGTTCCATTTTTGCAGATCGGTGGAAATGGTCGCCATGTCGGAAGTTCCGTAGGGAATATTGCCGTAGGTATAGCAGGCAATGCGGTAGCCGGCATCCTTTAGAGCAGTAATGACGGTAGCGGCGTCATCCAGTTGCTGCTGATAGTAGGCGGCATCAAAGTAGTTCTTGGCTTCGGCTGTGGTGCGGTAACCGAAGACTCCGTCGTAACCGGAAACAGCCAAGATCGCCCTGGCGCCTTTGTAGGAGAAATCAGGGTGGGTGGCGATGAAGGATTCCAAAATAGGCACCAGATCATAATCTCCCGTGGAAACCACACCGTCGGCACTGATCATTTCACAGGAAAGCTTGCCGTTTTCATCCACCAAAAGACGATGAGGAAAACCATCCGCACCCTTGTCGGGGAGATTATCTCCGTCGCTGTCGGTCATGTAGGTGTAATAATTTACCTGGGTCTGGGTAAGGATCAAAGGCTTCTTTCCGCTAGGCAGATATAATGCCTTATCCACCACGGACACAGAGCCGTTGGCTGATTCCTTGGTAGTGATAATATCATCGTAGCTGATGAGGATGTAGTTATTTTCATAAAGCTGTTGCAGAATCTTTGTAAACTCGCTGATGGTCACGTAGTTCGTTTTGTAAGACTTGCTGAATTTGGGGTCGGTGAAAGCGCGTTGCGGATCCGCTACCAGGTGATGGAAGGAGAGATTTACCACCTTAGAGTTATCCTCCCAAAGAATCAAGGTTTCCTTTGCGGCGGCATATTCCTTCTTTTTGGCAGTCACATCCTGGGATCGCTGAGCGGAAACAGGGAGTGAATCCAGAACAGATATTGCTTCGTCGTAATTATATTGCGTGGCATGTAACGCTGCTTTTTCCAAAGCGGCATTGATCTGTGCTTTTTGTTCAGCCTGCGCTTCCAATTGGGCCTGCAACAGAGCATCCGCTCTGTTTTTGTCCAAATTATTTTGCTGAACCGCGTGAGAGATAGAGCCGATAATCGTGATTAGAATGAACAAAAGCGTCGCGCATACAATGCCGAGAGGCAGATACGCCTGCTTAATGATCTCAGCTTGGGTAAGCTTGCGCCGCCTTGGATTTGCGCGACGGCGGGGGATATTTCTTCCTTCTTCCATAGAAATACCACCTTTCATGGATTTTCTCCATTATACTAAAAAACTGACAAAATTGCAAGAAATATAATCCCTTTCCTCGCTGTATGGGAAACAAAATCTTGCAATCTTGCGGTGTTTGGGGTATCATGGTGGGGAAACGAAGGAGGCGTACCTATGGAGAAGATCACAAGCTTTACCATTGATCATATCAAGTTGCAGCCGGGCCTGTATGTGTCCCGGAAAGATCAGGTGGGGGCGGAAACCGTTACTACTTTTGATCTGCGCCTTACCAGCCCCAACGAAGAGCCGGTTATGAATACAGCCGAAATGCATACTATCGAGCATCTGGCGGCCACTTATCTGCGAAACGAGCCCAGTTGGAAAGAGAAAGTTCTGTATTTCGGGCCCATGGGCTGCCGCACAGGCTTTTATCTACTGCTGGCAGGTGACTACACCTCCCGGGACGTTTTGCCTCTCGTAAAGGCTTGCTTCCGCTTTATAGAGGGCTTTGCAGGGGAAGTGCCCGGCGCCAGCGCCAAGGATTGCGGCAATTATTTGGATATGAATTTGCCTATGGCCAAATACTGGGGCAAAAAATACGCGGACCTGCTGGAGATGGCAGGGGAGGACCGCCTTGTCTACCCGGAGTAAAGGAGAAATTATGAAGCTTGGAATTATCGGCGCCATGACTGTGGAGATCGAGTCACTCAAGGCGCAAATGGAGGATTTAGGGATCACGCAAAAAGCCGGTATGGAGTTCTGTGCCGGTACGCTGGAAGGTCTGCCTGTCGTTGTGGTGGTCTGCGGCGTGGGCAAGGTCAATGCCGCCATGTGCGTGCAGATCCTGTGTGACTGCTTTGCCGTGACCCACATTATCAACACCGGCATTGCCGGCTCTTTGTGCGCGGAACTGGATATCGGTGATCTGGTGATCAGTAAAGAAGCCATCTATCATGATTTTACCTGCCATGCCCTGAATCCCGCATATACCGTGGGTCAAGTCCCCGGGTTGCCTGTACGCAGCTTCCCGGCGGATGAAGCCATGATGGAATATGCCTGCGCCGCAGCAGATCAGGTGTGCGCCGGACACTACCGGGTAGGCACGGTTGCCAGCGGCGACCAGTTTGTATGCCAAAAAGAATTGAAAGATAACATTATCGCCAACACCGGCGCGCTTTGCACTGAGATGGAGGGTGCGGCCATCGCTCACACTGCCTGGAGAAACGGGATTCCCTTCGTGGTCATTCGTGCCATTTCCGACAAGGCAGACGACTCTGCCCAGATGGACTATCCAACCTTTGAAGCCATCGCTGCCCGGCATTGCGCCGCGGTTACCAAGGCGGTTGCAAAGCAAATGGCAAAATAAGAAAAACAGGAGTGAACTTCACTCCTGTTTTCTTATGGCTTTTTCTCGAAGCCGTACATCCAGTCGGCACTGAGGAGGTAGATAAGAAATACTACGGAACTGCAAGCCCAGGTGATGGGATAGGCCCAGGATACCGTGGTCAGTTCGTTTACCTGCCGCAGAGCCAGGGTGATGTAGCTGACCCGCAGCACACACCAGAAGCCAAGCATCACAAACATGGGGATGAGAGATTTGCCCGCGCCGCGGAGAATACTGGCAATACAGTGGGAGAAGGCCAAAAGGCAATAGAACAGGCAGATAGTGCGCATATGCCGCACACCGAAATCCAACGATTCCCCGGAAACGTTGAACAGACCAATGAGGGTAGGGGACAACAGATAGAAGGTAAGGCCGATGATCTCCGCGCAGACCACGCAGCAGACGATGCCGAATACAACACCTTTCTTCACCCGGTCATATTTTCTGGCCCCAAGATTCTGTCCCACAAAGGTGGCCAGTGCCTGGGTAAAGCATGTCACCGGTAGGAACGCAAAGCCTTCCAGCTTGGAGTACGCGCCGCAGCCGGCCATGGCCATGCTTCCGAAGCTGTTGATGTTGGACTGCACGAATACATTGGCGATGGAGATCACGGCATTCTGGATACCCGCGGGCAGACCGTAGCGAATGATCTGCTTGAAACTGTCCCAGTGGTAGCGGATCTTCCTTAGATGCAGCTTGTAGACCTCGTTGCACCGCACCAAACGAACACAGCAAAGCACGGCGCTAAGTCCCTGGGAGAGGGTGGTGGCGATAGCCGCCGAGCCAACACCGAGACCCAGACCGCCTACAAACCACAGATCCAGGACAACATTGAGGATACTGGCCAAAATGAGGTAGTACAGGGGATGCCGGCTGTCGCCTACGGCATGGAGAATGCCCACAAAGATATTGTACATTACCGTGAAGATGGCGCCGCAGAAATAGTAGCGGAAATAGGAGATAGATTCCGGCAGCACGTCCGCGGGTGTACCCATCCACCGCAGGATGGTGGGGGTAAACGCCACACCCAAAACGGTCAGTAAAACACCGGTGGTAAGGCCAAAAGCTACATTGGTGTGAATGGCCTTTTTCAGAGAAATGTAGTCCTTTGCACCGAAATACCGGGCGATGATCACACCGGCGCCCATGGCCACACCGTTAAAAAAGCCGACCATGAGAAAGATGAGGCTTGCCGAGGAGCTGACGGCTGCCAAGGCCTTGTCGCCCAGGTATTTCCCCACGACCCAGGAGTCAAATGTGTTATAAAGCTGCTGAAAAATGTTGCCCAGGAGGATGGGCAGGGCGAATAGCAGCATTTTTTTCCAGATAGAGCCCTCTGTGAGGATGTCTTTATTACCCAAAACAAACGCTTCTTTCTGTAAAAACAAGCACTACCGATCGGTAGTGCTTTTATTGGTGGACTCGAAGGGGATCGTTTGCATTTTCGCCACAGGCGAAAATAGAGGTTTTGCTCGGTCAAGCCCTCGCAAGCAACGCTCATCCGCGTTGCATTTCACCATTCGAATCTCCTTCGAAAAGATGCGATATCAAATATTCCACCGCCAAATGGCGGCGAAATAATTTGATGGTGGACTCGAAGGGGATCGAACCCTCGACCTTACGGATGCGAACCGTACGCTCTCCCAGCTGAGCTACGAGCCCGGATGAGAGGATTATACCTCTGGGTTTTAGGGATGTCAAGCACTTGCGTCGGTTGAAATAAAAATGTAGGGGCGGTCCTGGACCGCCCGCAATTATTTCTTAAACAACCGGAAAATGAAGTTCATCAGGGCTGCAAGGCCTAAGCCTGCCGCGGAGATAAACAGATACCAAACCGCATGAATGAGTGCGCTCTCGTTGTAGTAGATAAAGACAGACGGCACAAAAGTGATCGCCACCACACCGGGATAGAGGTACTTGATATCCGATTGGGACAGAACACCCATCAGAACGGACAACAGGAATGTGCCACAAATGATGAGAAATACCATGCCCATGGCATCCGTGGGCCCGGCAGTCAGAGGAAACACATAAAACAAAAGCAGCTGAAGAATGAGGATAATAAGTTCTTTTATGTATTTTTTCATGCAAAACACCTCCTGCAATCATTGTATCGGAAAAAAGCCAATAATGCAAGAAAAAAACAGAGGACTTCCAAAGCGGAAGTCCTCTGTGCATTGTAAGAAATAAATTATCTCTTGGAGAACTGAGGTGCACGGCGAGCAGCTTTCAAGCCGTACTTCTTTCTTTCCTTCATTCTGGGGTCGCGGGTCAGGAAACCGGCAGCCTTCAGAGCGGGACGGTTCTCGGGGTTCAGGGTCAGCAGGGCGCGGGAGATGCCGTGACGGATAGCGCCGGCCTGGCCGGAAACGCCGCCACCTGCGACAGTGACAACAACGTCAACCTTGTCCAGCATGCCGGTGGTGACCAGGGGCTGACGGACGACCAGCTTCAGGGTCTCCAGACCGAAGTACTCGTCCATGTCGCGGCCGTTGATGATGATGGAACCGGTGCCGTTCTCGTAAACGCGAACACGGGCAACGGAGGACTTACGGCGGCCGGTGCCGTAGTTATACTTCTTCTTGCTCTCGTACATAATCGATTACCTCCTAATTACAGAGTCCAGGCTTCGGGCTTCTGAGCAGCATGGGGATGCTCCTCACCCTTGTACAGGTGCAGACGGCCCAGGCTGTGACGGCCCAGGGTGTTCTTGGGCAGCATGCCCTTAACAGCCAGCTCCATAGCATAGTCGGAGCGGTTCTCCATCATGATACGAGCCTTGGTTTCCTTCAGACCGCCGATCCAGCCGGATACGCGGTAGTAGGACTTCTGATCCAGCT
>JAZRZT010000110.1:0-3079 GCA_045601475.1 Faecousia sp. | reverse complement strand
TATCCTGATAGTAGTACAGCAGGATAACCTCTTTGTATTTTGCAGGCAGCTTGACAATGGCCTGTGCCAGTTCTTCGGCATCGTAGTCCTCGACCGGCTGAACAGGGATGGGCGTCATGTCCTCAGGGGTCACTCGACGATCCATGTGGCGGAACCACGCGGAGCGTTTCATGTCCCTGCAGGTGTTGATCGCGATCCTCGTCAGCCATGTCTTCTCGCTGCACTCACCTCGGAATGCAGTCATGGATCGGTATGCCTTCAAAAAGGTTTCCTGCACGGCGTCCTCTGCCATCGTTCTGTCATGCAAATACATGAAGCACATCTGCAGCAGGACAGCCTGGTATTGATCAATCAATTTGGTCAACAAGTATTCCTGGGAGCTGTCCGGGCCCTTGACAGTTTCCATCTGCTGCTCACCTCCTTACACTAATACTGACGATGCTCAATAGTCGATTTTCGGAATTTAAGAAAATTTTATCAGATATTTGGTGATATGAAAAGAGCGCCTGCCCCGAAAGGCAAGCGCTCGCTGTATTACCATTTGGTTGAACTGCTTCCTACCCTGCAAAACTTTTCGCATCGTATGCTAACTCATGCCCACCCGGTGTGGGTGGGCATCGAAAGCTATCATCAGCCATTCCCGGTATTGGCGCGCTGCACCTCTACCTCAGTGAGTTCCATCAAGCCATTGGGGTCATCGAAAGCCACGCGGAAGCCATTGCTCATAAACTCAGGGTCGCTGGTAATGTACAGCAGCCATGCAATACGCACACCCTCTGTTTCCTCATAGCGGCAGCAGATCGCGCCAACTTGATAATCCCCCAGCTGCTCCAAAGCTTCCTTACCGTGCTTTTCTTCAATAGCCCGCAGCGCCATCTCAACCGCCTCTTCACGGGTCATTTCATCGCCCTCAGGAACGTGGTGATGACCGCCTAATGCATTCTTCTGTGCTTCCAGAGGCCAGAAAAACCAGGTGTCGGCATACTGCTGTGTGTGGGCGTCATAAGCATCTGCCTGACGCTCCTTTTCGGCGATTTTCGCAGCCTCCTCTGCTGTGGGCGTGATGGCTACTTTGGGATTTGCATCCAGCACGGTAAAGGGAACATACATCATCATGGATTCGGAATTTCCGTAGTCATACTGTCGCATTTCAAGGACCACGCCTGTCATGCAGTCCAGCTCTACACACCAGATGGCATCGTAGGTAGCACTCGCTTCGTTGCCGGGGAAATGGATTCTCAATGTTACCTTGTAGATTGCGCGACCATTGGAAGTACAACAGATAACCTGCGACCTTGTTTGGCCCTCCAGAGAAACAGCCTCCTGCGCGATTCCAAGTGCCTTCAAAGCCGGGATGCTGCCCTCCGGCGGCATGCGGTAGCCTGCCTCGGCGTAGCGTTTCTCCCAGACCTCCACGGGTTCAAGCTCCGCAATCAGCTCGCCGAACTCCGCCCACGCTTCGACTGTCCAGCTGGCTGGATCGCCGTATTTCATATCCATCATTTCCTCAGCATGAGAGTAGGAGCGGGCTTTGGCGTCTTCCTTCAGAAACCACGCCATTTCACTTTCCAGCAGAGTTCCCTGCTGGTCGAAGGATACCCAGTATTCCGTTTCACCGGAAGCTGGATTGACATACTCAAACTTCCACATGGCATTGTGATGTCCCTCATAATCGTTCCACGGTGCGTAGAACCACTCCCACAACTTCCATTGCTCGTTGCTCTCCACGGGAAGCGTAACACCGTATTCATCATAGAGGAGCTGTGCTGCGTGCGTTTTTGCTTCCGGGATGGTCATGTCACCTTCGCCGGGAATGGCGTAGTTGTTCCGCTCCTTGAAGCCAATCTGAAGCATCATTTCATCAAACCAATGCTTCTGCTCAATCGTCCATGCATAATGCAATCCGCCGAAAGCCTCGCGGCAGATGGCCATGATGACCTCTTCCTCCCAATAGCCCTGGCCATTGCGGAGTGCAGCCATGATACGGCCATCCTCCTCCAGTGTGATTCCATTCTCGTTCAACGTCTGAATCAGCTGCACCAATTCCTCATGAGTAAAGGATTCCTGAACATAGCCTGCGCTGTCATTCTGCTGCGCCATTGGTACAGCTTCCTGCTCAACGAAATCCATTCCTGTCAGCAGTGCAACAGCCAGCGCAGTCAGCGACATCAACATGAATACCAGCAACAAGACAAATCCAACGGATAATTTGTTCTTCACAATTACTCTGCCTCCTGATTTTGAGGCATGCAGCACGCGCTGAACCATGTATGGGTCGGGTGAATATGCGGGACTATGTGTGTCTATGGCATAGCGAACCTGCTCCCTCAGCTTCTTTTCATCCATGCAGATACCCCCTTCCCAGAATGGTTTCCAGCCTGGCACATGCCTGCTTGATTCTCTTTGATACGACGGAAGCGGACACGCCCAGCGCGTCGCTGATCTCTCGCATCGACATGTCATGATAAAAGTACAGAAGCACAGCTTCTTTCAGCTTGACCGGCAGCTGCATGATGGCGCTGGCAAGGTCGAGGGAGTTATAGCCGTTGTACTCCTGTGATGGCTCCGGAAGCAGGTCAAGAGACACCCTACGATCCACAAAGCGCATCCAGCGGGAGCGCGCCATGTCGCGGCACACATTGACTGCTATCCTCATCAGCCACGTCTTTTCGCTGCAATCTCCACGGAAGGTATGTAAAGCCCTGTATGCTTTCAGAAAGGTTTCCTGTACAGCATCCTCAGCTAAATCCCTGTCGCGAAGGTACATGTAGCATGTACGAAACAGCAAAACTTCATAGGTTTCTACCATGTGCGTTAATATCGCTTCGTGGTCATTGCCCGGATCCTTGACAATTTCCATTTGCTGTTTCCCTCCTTTCACTTATATAGACGAAGCATTTCAGATTTTGTAAGCACCTTTTCAGAAATCTATGTGGGATTTTATCAGAAATATGGAGATATGAAAAGAGCGCCTGCCCCGAAAGGCAAGCGCTCAAGCCGTTTTTATTACTCAAACGGTCATTGTAGCCAATGGTCCCGGCAGCGGGATGGCCAGAGCCAACATTTTTCTGCCGTGTTA
>JAZRZT010000109.1:0-10420 GCA_045601475.1 Faecousia sp. | reverse complement strand
TCCGAAGGCAACTTGGAAAAAACTTCTCCGGGCGCAGTTTGTTATTTACATTCCCTCACCGCGGCGGGAACAAACACCCTACGCGGTTTGGTAGCTTCATGATGCGTGGTATGGGCAAAGCTTACCATACGCACGGACTCCACTTTAATCACACCCGAGCCCGGCTCGTGGACCTTCCGGGGCGGATGGGCGCCTAATTAGGCAGCCAGAGCAACAGTATTGTTGTCAGTTAAATTTAAAAAGTACCCGTTTTATCGTGGTCAGGCGCCACGGCCCGCTATTTTTGCCTCACTACCCCCGTCGAAACCAGTACACCCCCATATAGGGTGGGGCGGAAAACCGCCCCGACGGGTAATTTCTACTTAGAATCTGCCGTAAGGATCGGGCAGCTTCTTGGGCTCGGGATAGGTTTCACCGTGGGTGTCCACAGTGATGGATGCGATCTTCTGTTCCTCCAAAGGACGATCCTGCGCATTGGTGCGAACGCTTGCAATGGCGTCAATGACTTCCAGGCCGGAGGTCACCTTGCCAAAGGCGGCGTACTGACCGTCCAGGTGGGGGGAATTCTCATGCATCAGGAAGAACTGGCTGCCTGCGGAGTTGGGGGAGGAGCTGCGTGCCATAGACAGCACACCCCGCTTATGCTTCAGCTGATTCTTCACGCCGTTGAAGATAAATTCGCCCTTGATGCAGTAGCCGGGGCCGCCCATGCCGGTGCCCTCGGGGCAGCCGCCCTGGATCATAAAGCCGGGGATAACACGGTGGAAGATCAGACCGTCATAGTAGTTATGATTGCACAGATCAATAAAGTTATACACGCTCTGGGGCGCGATCTCGGGATACAGCTCGCCCTCCATGACAGCACCGTTTTCCATGGTAATCTTAAAAGTGGGATTCATATCTAGTACCTCTCTTTCATTGCACGGTCCATCTGGCGCTTTGCGTCCCGCTCGGCGGCAGACTGCCGTTTGTCATACAGTTTTTTGCCCTTGCACAGGCCGATCTTTACTTTTACGCGGCTTCCTTTGAAGTAAACGGAAAGGGGAATGAGGGAATAGCCATCCTGTTTCACCTTACCCAATAGCCGCATAATCTCCCGCTTGTGCATGAGTAAGCGACGCACTCGCTTGGAGTCTGGGTTGAATCGGTTGCCCTGCTCATAGGGGGAGATGTGCATCTGGTTTAAAAGTAGTTCGCCGTTTTTAATACCGCACCAGGCATCTTTCAGATTCAGCGTACCTTGACGGATAGATTTCACTTCCGTTCCGCGGAGCTCAATACCGGCTTCCATTTCTTCCTCCACAAAGTATTCGTGGTAGGCTTCCCGGTTTCGGGCCATGACCCGGATATTTTCCTTTTCCAGATGGATCACCTCCTTGGTTACAGAGTGTATTATAGCATAACTGTCAAGTTAATCAAACAGGAATCTTGCCAGTTCTTTTGTCGAATAAAAGGAATAATCGCAAAGGTTTTCCATTTCTTTCGATAATGTGGGAAATTCTTTCTTGCCCCAACCGGCAAAGGCGACCTTTACGCCTAGAGGTGCTGCCATTTCCCAGGCTAGCTTAGAGTCATCCACCACCAATATATCCTCAGGTGTTAAGTCATACGTTTCCATAATGGACTGCAGCGGGTAGGGGTTGGGCTTGCGTTGTTCTTTGGGCAGATCCCAGCCGTAGATAGCATCCGGGAGCATGCCAAAGTGGGTCATATAGTCTCTGGAGATGTTTTCAATGCTGGAGTGGGATACCACGCACACAAGACCGCCCAATGCTTTTTGCCTGGAAATGATATTTTCAATTCCGGGGAATGGGGTAGGGATGTTGGTACGGATATGTTCCATCCAAAGGTTGTGCTCTTCGGAGAGTTCCTCCGGCGTAAATCCGAATTTATTGACACACATATCCACAAAACCGACGGTATAGCAATCGGTAATGTAATCCTCCGGGCTCACAGTCACACCGGGGCGGATAACAGACAAATGCTTGCAGAAAAAGGGGTAACCCACCGCTATTTCACTTTGCACAACCGTTTCATCGTGGTCTAAGACCAGACATTTAAAATGCATGGAATCACCTTCTTTCTTTTACTCATTATAACAAAAAGGGGGCAGGGGAGCAACCGGAAAATTCCACTTGCTATTTTAGAACAAATGTACTATAATATCCATAGGAAAGAAAAAGGAGGCTGGGCGATGCAACAGAATCGTTGTCCTATAGATGTGATCTCTGTCTGCAGCGCCAGCGGAGAGATCCGCCCTCTGCGTTTTCGTATGGAGGACGAGGAACATCAGCTTTTATGTGTGAATATCGACGAAGTGATCGGCAGTAAGGATATCCAGTACGCCGGCATCGAGGCGCAGATCTTTCTGTGCCGCGCTACGGTAAAAGGCAGAAGGTGGCTGTTTGAACTGAAGTATACCATCCGAAGCCATAGCTGGTGCTTGCACAGAAAGGTGTGTTGATATGGCAGAGCGTGTGATCTTTCATGTGGATGCCAACAGCGCATTCCTCTCCTGGACAGCGGCATATAAGGTAAAGGTCTTGGGAGAATCTTTGGACATTCGGGATGTGCCATCTGTGGTGGCGGGAGATAAAGCCTCCCGGCACAGTATCATCCTTGCCAAAAGTACGCCGGCGAAAAAGTACGGCATCCAAACCGGCGAGCCGCTGTTTAAGGCCTTGGAAAAATGTCCGGACCTTGTGATCGTTCCCCCGGACTACGGTCTGTATGTGGAAGCTTCCCGGCATTTTGTAGAAATGCTCCGCCAGTTCAGTCCGGCGGTTGAGCAGTATTCCATCGACGAAGCCTGGGTGGACATGACCGGTACAGAGCGCATCTGGGGCACACCCCGCCTGGCGGCAGAAAAGATGCGCCAGCGCATCTGGGAGGAATTAGGTTTTACCGTCAATGTGGGAATCTCCACCAATAAGCTTTTGGCAAAGATGGCCGGTGATTTTGTAAAGCCCAACAAACTCCATACCCTCTTCCCGGAGGAGATCCCCCACAAGCTGTGGCCGCTGCCGGTACGGGATCTGTTTTTGGTAGGCGGCGCCACGGAAGCGAAGCTTAGAAAAATGGGTATTTATACCATCGGCGATTTGGCGAAAGCCGATGTCAATATCCTCCGCAAGCGCTTGGGAAAGCATGGAGAGACCATCTGGCACTCCGCCAACGGTTACAATGTAGACATCGTGACTCCAGAGCCTCCGGAGAATAAGGGCTACGGCAACTCCACCACCACTTCCCGGGATGTGACCACCAGAGATCACGCCCATCAGGTGCTTTTAAGCCTGTGCGAAACGGTGGCTGCCCGCATGCGTAAAGACGGTAAATTTGGCAGTTGTATCTCAGTACATTTGCGGACATCGGAATTTTATCAGTTTTCCCACCAGGCAAAGCTCCACGGTGCTACCAATATTACCGGGGAAATATTCCGCGCTGCATGCAGAGTTTTTAATGAAGCTTGGGATGGGCAGACCCCTTTGCGCCAGTTGGGCGTGCAGATGACTATGCTTACCGCAGAGCCTTATCAGCAGTACGATCTGTTTTCCGGGGTTTCGCCTGTGAAGTATGAGCGGAAGCTGCGGCTGGACGAGACGGTGGATGCTCTGCGGGATAAATTCGGGGAGGATATTATCCATCGGGCAAAATTTTCCAATGATCCCGCATCTCATATGATGGGCGGCTTGGATAAGGCCCGCCGTACCGGCGTCACCAAGCCTGTGCCCAAGGAATTTGAAGATGACAAAAGGGAGTAACTGTGGTATGATCTTTCTATAAGGGAGGTGCAGCCATGCCCATTGTAAAGTTTTATCGGGGGGATCCCAACGCTCCTAAGACCACCATGCCTGCCCATTTGGGCGCAAATGCCATTATCACCTGCCAGGGTAAGCTTCTTTTGGAAAAGCGCAGAGACAGCGATACCTGGGGCTTGGTAGGCGGCGGTGTCAAAAAGACAGAAACGGAATTGCAGGCCATGGTCCGGGAAGTGCGGGAGGAACTGGGGCTGCGTATTCCTAAGGAGAAATTCAAGAAGTTGCAGGTCTACGGTGAACCCGGACGGATCGCGGCTTACCAGGACGGCAGCATCTGGCGCATGGTGATCATGGTGTTTGGCCTGGAGCTGGAGGAAATGCCGGACCTCACTATCAGCGCGGAGTCCAAGAGCCTTCGGTTTTTTACCAAGGATGAACTGAGAGAGATTCAGGTTGTGGTGACTCACAGCGATATCGTGGAAGATTGGTTTTTGAACAAATAGACCGTGAGGTAATCTCACGGTCTTATTTGTTTCATGAAAATTCATACATTATATTAAAAAATACTTGTATATTCACAAATACTGTGATATTATTCATTTCGACGGTGCAGTATCCTAGTCGAGATGACCGGTCCCCAGGTAGGGCCTAAAAATCCTATGAAGGGCACATCGATGAAGTCCCTGGTGCCTGCTTTTTACGCCCAGTTTAGGGTGGGTGCTGGGGGTTAAGGATCCCGGGCGCGCTCCAATGGCATGGGGCATACGACCCGGCTTCCGCGGAGACCTGGTATTGTGTGACGAAGCTTGAGAACTCCAGCGTTGGAAGCCTCTTCGCACACGAGCCGGGTATGAACCTGCAAAGCGGTGCGCAGAATCGCGTGCTGTGTGCAGCGTAGCCTGCCTTGAGTGAGTATGTTGGGAAAAAGGAGCATGCGATTGATCGCCGATGGCCACGGCAGCAGTCGATATTGCCTTTGGAAATCATCCTTGCAAAAGAGGCTAAGGACCGGAACATTTCGTGGTGGAAAACACCTAGGCTGTCTTAACGGGACAGGCAGGGGATTACAGTACGGACTAAGTGGCAATCGGGTATTCATGTTGGCAACGCATGAGCGGACGGATCAAACGGGAACGGCCTGCACGGCAACGGCAGGTTCTGTCCGGGGAAAACCAACCCGACCTAAGCCGTAAGATTTATCTTGCCTGCCACCGTCATTTTTCATTACTTATAAAGGGGATATTCCTGTGTCTAAAGCAGATGCCGACAGTATAAGAAAAGAACGAAATAAAACCATCCGCTGGGTCATTACCATCTTTTTTGTGACGATGCTCGTCTCCGGCACGATCTCGTTTGTGTCGGATATTATCATGGAAAGCAGCACGATTTGGGTGGCTTTTCTCATTTTGCTGGTGATCGTGCTGATCGGTATTATTTTTGATATCGTAGGTGTGGCAGTTACCTCTGCCGACGAAAAGCCTTTTCACTCCATGGCGGCCCGAAAGGTCAAGGGTGCGCAAGAGGCGATTGCGCTTCTGCGCAGCGCGGAGAAGGTCAGTTCCATTTGTAATGACGTAATCGGTGATATTTGCGGCGTTGTATCCGGCTCTGCCTCCGCCACAATTGCTGCCCAGGTGCTGCAAAAAATGGAGTTTAACAATCTGGCAGTTGTGAGCCTTCTTATGTCCGCTATGGTTGCAGGTCTGACAGTTGGCGGTAAGGCCATTGGCAAGACCTTTGCAATTAACTCCTGCACGAATATCGTTACAATGGTCAGTAAGATAATCTATTCCCTGAAACATATACCCGATTTGTTTAAAAAGAAATAAAGTTAGGTTGTGTTAACTGTGACTATACTCGAAAATATTCACGGCCACGATGACCTTGTGAAGTTAAACGAAACCCAAAGAGAACAGTTGTGCCGTGAGATCCGCAGCTTCCTTGTGGACAGTGTCAGTAAGACCGGCGGACACCTGGCGTCTAATTTGGGAGTTGTGGAACTAACCTTGGCCATTGAGACTGTATTTGATACCGCAAGTGATCGCTTGGTGTTTGATGTGGGCCATCAGTCTTATGTTCATAAGCTGCTCACCGGACGCCAGGCGGAGTTTTCCTCTTTGCGGCAGTTTGGCGGGCTTTCGGGTTTTCCGAAGCCCTACGAAAGTGAATCCGATGCCTTTATTGCCGGCCATGCATCCAGCTCGGTTTCCGTTGCTTTGGGAATGGCGCGGGCAAGGACTTTACAAAACGAAAAGTACTCCGTTATTGCCGTGATTGGTGACGGCGCTGCCACCGGCGGCATGGCTTACGAGGGCCTCAGTGACGCGGCTGTGAGCAAAGAGCCGGTAATCGTTATTCTTAACGATAACGAAATGTCTATCGATAAGAATGTGGGCGGTATGGCATCCCATCTGTCCCGGCTTCGCACCAAGGAAAAGTATGTGGGTATGAAAAAGCGGTACAGAAATGTTCTGCGGAAACTGCCCGGCGGAGAATTCCTGTTCCGTGTAACCCGGGGCATCAAAGAGCGCCTGCGCAGAATGTTGCTGCCGGTTACGATCTTTGAGAGCATGGGTCTTTCTTATCTGGGACCCGTAGATGGCCATGATACCGAGAAATTGATCTCGCTTCTAAAGGTGGCCAGGGAGATGGACGGCCCTGTTGTGCTTCATGTTTTAACGCAAAAGGGCAGAGGGTACGCCCCGGCGAAGCTAAACCCCAGCCGTTTTCACGGTGTCGGAAAATTTGACCCCAAGTCCGGTGAACTTCTGTCCACACCGCAGCAGACGTTTTCCGATGCCTTTGGCGCGGCTATGCTGGAGCTGGCCGCTGAGAATAACCGTGTTTGTGCCATAACCGCAGCCATGCCGGGTGGTACAGGTCTTTTGGAATTTAAAAAGCGGTATCCCAGACGCACATTTGATGTGGGTATCGCGGAGGAACACGCGGTATCTATGGCCGGTGGACTCGCAAAACAGGGAATGGTGCCGGTTGTCGCACTGTATTCCACTTTTCTGCAGCGGTCTTACGACATGCTTTTGCAGGATATCGCTATGTTAAAACTGCATGTTGTCTTTGCCATAGACCGGGCTGGCCTGGTTGGTGAGGATGGAGAGACACACCATGGCGTGTTTGATGTTGGTTTTTTGCGTCAGATCCCCGGTATGAAGGTGCTATGTCCCGGTAGTAAGCAGGAATTGCGGGATATGCTCCGGTGGGCCGTCAATAAGTACGATGGACCTGTGGCTGTTCGTTATCCCAGAGGTACGGACAGGGACTACATCGGTTCGGCCTGGAATGGAAATATGAATGTGTTTTGCCACCGGGAGGGCACGGATGCAGTGCTCATTACCTATGGCACTATGCTGCAAACTGCCATGGATGCGTCAGCACTGTTGCAAGAGCGGGGCCTTCGGATGAAAGTGCTCCGACTCCTCAGCGTTGACCCGCTGCCTGTGGAAGAGATTGCTGCCTGTGTGGGTGATATCCGGAGTGCTGTTGTATTGGAAGAGACTATGACCGGCAGTGGTATTCGGGAGGCTCTGGCGTGGGAAATGAAGAAAACGAACCCCCAATGCCGTGTTTTCGGAAGAGATCTGGGTGCCGATTATGTTACTCACGGTAGTGTGGAACAGCTGCATAAGGTTTGTGGCCTGGATCCCTCTTCTGTTGCGGATTATGTTCAGGAGGTACTGAAAGTTGAAAATTAAAAAGAGACTGGATGTGCTCCTGGTGGAACAGGGGTATGCCGATACCCGTACCAAGGCCCAGGCAATCATTATGAGCGGCAATGTCTATGTGGAAGGACAAAAGGCGGACAAGCCCGGCACATCCTTCGAGGAAAGTGTATCCATCGAGGTTCGCGGTGCGACTTGTCCCTATGTGAGCCGCGGTGGTCTGAAACTGGAGAAAGCCCTGCGTGATTTCGGCGTAGATCCTACAGGTTTCGTTTGCAGCGATTCCGGCGCATCCACCGGCGGATTTACCGATTGTCTGCTGCAGCAGGGTGCCAGTAAGGTTTTCGCCATCGATGTGGGTTACGGCCAGCTGGATTGGAAGATCCGTTCCGACCCCCGGGTGGTGGTCATGGAGCGTACCAATGTGCGTTATGTGACCCCGGAGCAGTTGGGAGAGCCTTTGGACCTCTCTGTGATTGATGTGAGCTTTATTTCCTTGAAAATCGTTTTACCTGTGGTGAAGACATTCCTGAAGCCAACAGGACAGGTTCTTTGCCTGATTAAGCCCCAGTTTGAAGCGGGTAAGGATAAGGTTGGCAAAAAGGGCGTAGTTCGCGAACCGGAGACCCATAAGGAAGTGCTGGATAATTTTGTGGCGCTGACCAAGGAGATCGGTTTTAAGATTCTGGGTCTGACCTTCTCTCCTGTGAAGGGCCCGGAGGGCAATATTGAATTTCTGGCCCATTTGACACTGGATGATAAGCCCGGCATAGAGCCGGATACCGGCGAAGTCGTTCGCCAGGCGCATGAAACGTTGAAGGGGTGATTGCGATGAAAAAAGTAATCTTAACACCCAATCCCTATAGAGACAGAAATTTCCAAACTGTGCGGGCGGCGGTTTCCGTTCTGGAACAGTCTGGCCTGGAGGTAAAGGTATGCCTGCCTTTTGAGGTGGACAGAACCTACGACCTGCCCAGAGATATTCGCTTTTCCCGTTTGGATAAGGAACTTCCCACCGCGTCTATGCTCATCTGCTTTGGTGGTGACGGAACGATCCTGCACATGGCAAAGACCGCAACCCGTCACAATGTACCCATTTTAGGTGTAAACATCGGTAATCTTGGGTTTATGGCTGAACTGGAAAGCGCCGAGTTGCAGGAACTGGGGCGCATTGCCTCCGGGGATTACACCATAGATGAGCGCATGATGCTGGATGTGACGGTCATGCGTGACCGGGATATTATTTTCCACGATATCTGCCTTAACGATGTAGTGATCACTAAGGGCGCTGTGGCACGGATCGTCCACCTTGCGGTGGAGTGTGACGGCGTCCGCGCCATGGAGTGCGGCGGTGACGGCATGATTTTGGCAACGCCTACCGGATCTACGGCTTACAGCCTTTCTGCCGGCGGGCCCATTGTGGAGCCGGAGGCCCACAGTATTCTGATCACACCCATCTGCGCCCATGATGTGGCAAGCCGTTGCATCGTGGCATCCGACCGCCGTGTGATCACGGTTGAGCTTACAAGAAATGCCCGGCGCAATGCTTACCTGTCTGTGGATGGGGGAAAGGCACTGCGGATGAATATGGGCGATGTGGCAACCGTGAAGAAATCCAACTTGGTCACCAAGTTAGTGCGGCTCAAGGACCGCAGCTTCTACGATGTTGTGGGTATGAAATTTAAGGATAATTGAGGTGACGGATATGAAGAGTCAAAGACAGGCAAAAATTTTGGAGATCATCTCCAACCGCAATGTAGAGACCCAGGAGCAGCTGCTGGCTGCACTGCAAAAAGAAGGATTTCGGGGTACCCAGGCCACCATTTCCCGGGACATCAAGGAACTTCGTATCGTGAAGGAACTGACAAGTTTGGGCACATACCGCTATACCACATCCTCCAATGAGGTTTCCGGATCCTTCTCTTCCAAGCTCAACGCTATTTTCAGAGAGTGCGTTGTCAGCTACGATTACGCACAGAATATTATTGTGATCCGCACCCTTCCCGGTCTTGCCTCCGCGGCAGGCTCTGCCATTGATGCTATGAATTTGAGCCTGGTGGTGGGCACTATTTCCGGTGATGACACGGTGATGGTGGTCATGCGGGACAACAATGCGGCCGCAGCATTCTGCGGTGAGATCAAGAACCTGATTAACTGATTGTAAGGAGGTGATGTCATGCTGAATTTGCTGCATATTGAAAATATTGCGGTCATTGAGTGCGCAGACATTACCTTTGATAAGGGCTTTAATATCCTGACCGGTGAGACCGGTGCCGGTAAGTCCATCGTCATCGACGCGATCTCTGCCATTTTGGGTGAGCGCGCTTACAGAGATATGATCCGTACCGGCTCTGCCAAGGCCTCTGTGCGGGCGGTATTTACCGACGTACCGAATCTTCCTTGGTTTGAGGAGAACGGTGTGGATTACGACTCGGAGACTATCATTCAAAGAGAGATATTCTTGGACGGAAGAAATGTCTGCCGTGTCAACGGCGCGTTGGTAACGGTCTCTATTCTTCGGAAATTAGGCATTCAGCTGATCAACATCCACGGTCAGCACGATTCCGCGTCCTTGTTTGATGAAAGCAACCATCTGGAGTTCTTGGATGCCTATGCGGATAATGAAATTCTGCGCGCAGATTATGCTGAGAAATTTGAGGCAGTCTCTGCGCTTCGCAGGGAAATTGATCGCATGACCATGGATGAGGGCGAAAAGCTCCGCCGTATGGAAACCCTCCGCTATCAGATTGAAGAGATCGAGAAGGCGAATTTGGAAGCAGGGGAGGATATTGCCCTCGAGGACCGCAGAAAGATCCTGCAAAATGCGGAGAAGCTTTCTGACGGTATGTACGCCGCGGTGGAGTGCCTTTACGGCGGTGACGATACCGACGGGGCCGCATCCCTTTTGGCGGAAGCGGAGCGGGAATTGGCACGCCTTTCCCGATTCACAGACGCATTCTCGGAACTCCACGACCGAGTGGCGGA
>JAZRZT010000108.1:0-5022 GCA_045601475.1 Faecousia sp. | reverse complement strand
CGCTTAATTGGCCTGGTGCGCAGGTGCACCCAGGATTACAATATGATAAAACCCGGTGACCGCATCGGAGTCGGTGTGTCCGGCGGCAAGGATTCTATTGCCCTTTTAGTGTTTCTTGCTGAGTTAAAGAAATATGATCACATTCCTTTTGAATTGGAAGCTGTGACAGTGGATTTGGGCTTTGGAATGGACTTTACCCCCATTGAAGAACTGTGCAAGAGCCTCGATGTGCCATTTACACTGGTGAAGACTGAGATAGCACCTGTGATCTTCGAATACCGCAAGGAGAAGAATCCCTGCTCCATGTGCGCAAAAATGCGCCGTGGGGCGATCAACCAGGCGCTTTTGGACAGGGGACTTAACAAGCTTGCCCTGGGGCATCATTATGATGATGCTGTGGAAACATTTATGATGTCCCTTTTGTATGAGGGTCGTATCAGCTGCTTCCAGCCGGTGACGGACTTAGACCGTACTGGCATTATCCAGATCCGTCCCATGCTCTATATCCATGAGCAGACCATCGACAATTTCGTTACCCGGGAGAATCTGCCCATCGTGAAGAATCGCTGCCCGGTGGATAAGCGCACCAAGCGGGAGGAGATCAAAAAACTGGTGTACGATCTGAGCGCCACCTATCCCGATCTGAAGGAGCGAATCTTCGGCGCTATGCAGCGTCTGCCCTTGCCGGAATGGGAGCCTCACGGCCGCTACAAGCGCCCCAAGGATGAAGAATAGAAAAGCCGCCCAAAGTTTGGGCGGCTTTTTGTATTGTTATGCCCCAACTGGGCAATACTGGAAACAAGAGGTGATCTTATGACGGTAAAAGGCATTTCCCGGCAGGTGATCCTGGTGGAGTCGCCGGACCCAAAACTTTTCGACCAGGCCATCTTCATACTAAAGGATAGCAATGCCGGCGTTACAGAAGAGCAGCTCCTTAAAGAGGCTGCTCGTCTGATCGGTTATCCACAGGTGAAAAAACATGCCCGGTACAGGTGGCAGGACTTCCTCCTGATGGGCTTAGGTGCCACGTTCACGGGACTCATTTGGCTGGTCAGCGTATTCTTTTGACTTGCGGGACTTGCCGAACTGTGCTATAATCTCACGGTAAAGTGAGGTGTGTGCCGTGCAGATCGGGAATTTGCAAGTGAATAATCCTTTGATCTTAGGGCCCATGGCCGGTGTGACGGACTGGGCGTTCCGCACGGTCTGCGCAGAACTGGGCGCAAATATTACCGTAACGGAAATGGTGTCCTCCCGCGCACTTGTATATAAAGATAAGAAAAGCGCGGCACTTTTAAAGAAGAATGTGGGCAGCCTGTGCGGCGCGCAGATCTTCGGCAACGACCCTGCCATCATGGCAGAAGCGGCGCAGTTGGCTCTGGAGATCTCAGGCTGCGATTTCATTGATATCAATATGGGCTGCCCCATGCCCAAGATCGCCAATTCCGGCGACGGTTGCGGACTCATGCGCACTCCGGAATTAGCCGGCGACATTTTAAACGCCGTTGTGAAAGCGGTCAACGTTCCTGTTACCATTAAATGCCGTTTGGGTTGGGACAAAGGCTCTGTCAATGTGTTGGATTTCACAAGCCGCATGGAAGATAACGGCGCGACCATGATCACGGTCCATGGTCGTACCCGCAGTATGCTCTATTCCGGTGTGGCCGATTGGGACACCATCGCAAAGGTGAAGCAGGCGCGGAAGGTGCCGGTCATCGCCAATGGCGATGTGGTAAGTCCGGAGACAGCGCTTCGCTGTCTTAAGTGGACCGGCGCAGACGGCCTGATGATCGGTAGAGCAACCTTCGGTGACCCCTGGGTCTTTGCTCAGGTGAAAGCAGCCATGGCAGGGGAAAAGATCCCCGAAAGACCGGCACTTGCCCAGAGAGTGGATGTGGCAGTGCGGCAGTTTGAACTGGCCTTGGAAGACAAGGGGGAGCACATCGCCTGTTTGGAGGCGAGAAAGCACTTTGCCTGGTATCTGCGGGGCGTGGCCTATGCCAATTACTATAAGGAGAAGATCTCCGGAATCCAGACCATGGAGGATATCTACCGCATTGCAGACGGTATCCGTAAAGACTTGAAATAATTACATTGTATGATTTTTCCGCCGTTTCACATCCTACCCAAGAGGTGATTGGATGAAACGGCGGATATTATTATTGTTGCTTGTACTTTCATTTGTGATCGTTCCTGTAAAAGCTGAACCCATCAAATGGGTGGACTTCCGTGTGCCCTATGAATCGTTAAAATACGCTATGGATGCGGATATCCGCACAGCGGAGCAGGAGCGCCACATCAGCTGGATCGATATTCTGGCGGTGGCCGGGTGTAAGACCGGCGGAAAATGCGACCTTTCTTCTGTGAAGCAGGCACTGAAGACCCTGGAAAGCGGGAAAGACCCCACAGAACTTAAGTACTACGACTACTATCACACCGCCTACAATGCGGTTTTGGGCGGCCTGTTGGGAAATTACTCTGTGGAAATGAACGGGGAAGAGAAAGCCACCTACGGACTGAAGGCATATTCTCCTATTGCCGCGGGCTACGGCTACAGCCACTGCTCGGATTTCGGCAACCAGCGCTCTTTCGGATTTGCCCGCAAGCACCTGGGCAACGACCTGATGGGCGGCTTGGGCACACCCATCGTGGCGGTAGAAGGAGGCGTGGTAGAGGCTATGGGCTGGAATCGCTACGGCGGCTGGCGTATCGGCATCCGCTCCTTTGATTCAAAACGCTACTACTATTATGCCCACCTGAAAAAGGACACCCCGTTTGCCGAGGGCTTGGAGGTGGGCGACACCGTGCAGGCGGGAGATCTCATCGGCTTTATGGGCCGTACCGGGTATTCGGATAAGGAGAATGTAAACAACATCGAGACGGTGCATCTGCACTTCGGTATGCAGCTTGTTTTTGACGAAAGTCAGAAGGAATGTCTGAGCGAGATATGGGTAGATGTGTATCCAATTGTCCGCCTGCTGAACACACATCGCAGCACCATCGTAAGAACGGAGAAGGGGTGGCAGCGTCCCTACAAATTTAAGGATCTGGACACCAATAATTTTTGTTGAAAAAATAAAAGAAAATACACCCTGCAGGGTTTGACAAATTACCCGCTGTGTGGTATACTTGCACAGATAAATATAACAGGGGGAGAATGTAATGATGAGCGCAACAAGCAAACTCAAGAGCGTCGGTTTTGCTGTTGATACCGTTATTTCTTCCGGTTCCCCTTTATTGAAGGATATCTCTTTCTTCAATTCTCCCGAATATGCTGTTTTTCCCGGCTTTTGTGATGTGCATGTGCATTTCCGTGAGCCGGGATTTTCTTATAAGGAGACTATGGAGACCGGAAGTAAGGCGTCTGCCAGAGGCGGTTATACCGCTGTGTGCACCATGCCTAACTTAAATCCCGTACCCGATAGCCGCGAGCATTTAAAACTGCAAAAAGATTTGATCGAGAAGCACGCTGTGATCCATGTGTATCCCTACGGCGCGATCACCGTGGGGGAGAAGGGAGAGCAGCTTTCTGACCTGGGGGGCATGGCAGACGATGTCATTGCGTTCTCCGACGACGGACGGGGTGTGCAGAGCGAAGAGATGATGCGCCAGGCTATGCTTAGGGCAAAAGCCTTGGGGAAAATGATCGTTGCTCACTGCGAGGTCAATGAACTTTTACACGGCGGCTATATTCATGACGGTGAGTATGCCCGCCTGCACGGTCATAAGGGCATCTGCAGCGCCAGCGAGTATGAGCAGATCGCAAGAGACCTTCGCCTGGTAGAGGAAACCGGTTGTCGCTACCATGTCTGCCACATTTCCACCAAGGAGAGTGTGAAACTGATCCGCCAGGCAAAGGCCAGGGGCCTGGATGTGTCCTGCGAGACCGCGCCCCACTACCTGATTATGAACGACATGGACCTGCAGGAGGACGGCAGGTTCCGTATGAATCCGCCCATCCGCAGCGAGGAGGATCGCAAAGCCCTGGTGGAGGGCATCGTGGACGGCACCATTGAGATGATCGCCACGGATCACGCCCCCCACTCTGCGGAAGAAAAGTCCAAAGGTCTGCCGGGCAGCGCCTTCGGCATCGTGGGTATCGAAACGGCCTTTGCCGCCATGTATACCCACATGGTTCTGCCGGGGATCATCACTCTGGAAAAGTTGATCGAACTTTTGGCGATCAACCCCAGAAAGCGCTTTGACATTCCTCTGGGTGAGGATTTCACCGTGTGGAATTTGGAAAAGGAATTTACCGTTGACCCTGAGGAGTTTCTCTCCATGGGCAAGGCCACGCCCTTTGCCGGTTGGAAAATGAGAGGCGAGTGCGTTCTTACGGTTTGTGACGGAAAAGTTGTGTACAGGAAGTAACAGGAGGATATAGAGTATGGCAAAGAGAACTGACTTAAAGAAGATTTTGATCATCGGCTCCGGCCCCATCGTCATCGGCCAGGCCGCCGAGTTTGACTATGCCGGTACCCAGGCTTGCCTGGCCCTGAAGGAAGAGGGTTATGAGGTTGTTCTGTGCAACTCCAACCCCGCTACCATCATGACCGACACTACCATTGCGGACAAGGTCTACATGGAGCCTCTGACTCTGGAGTATGTCGCCAAGATCCTCCGCTATGAGCGCCCCGATGCCATCATCCCCGGCCTGGGCGGTCAGACCGGTCTAAACCTGGCTATGCAGCTGGAGAAGAAGGGCGTACTGAAGGAATGTAATGTGGAGCTGCTGGGCACCAGCAGCGAATCCATCGAGCGGGCTGAGGACCGTGAGATGTTCAAGGAGCTGTGCCAGTCCATCGGCGAGCCCACCATTCCTTCTGAGATCACCTACAGCATCGAGGAGGCTAAGGAAGCTGCCAAGCGCATCGGCTATCCTGTTGTTCTGCGTCCCGCTTTTACCCTGGGCGGCACCGGCGGCGGCTTTGCATACAACGAGGAAGAGCTGATTGAGGTTGGTCTGAATGCCTTCAAGCTGTCTCCTGTGCACCAGGTGCTCATCGAGAAGAGCGTCAAGGG
>JAZRZT010000107.1:0-3258 GCA_045601475.1 Faecousia sp. | reverse complement strand
TTGCCAACGGGGAAATCCCGCTCCTGCAGGATCTTGATCATTTCCTGACCCACAGCGCCGGTGGCGCCCAGGATGGCTACGGTATAGAGCTTTTTCATAATATTTACCTCCTATTGAGGCCCCCTTGTGTAAAGGGGGCTGGCGCCGTCAGGCGACTGGGGGATTGCAATCCCTCCACCGCTAACGCGGTCCCCCTCCCTTTCACAAGGGGGGGTATTTCACTTTACAAAGCTGTTGTACAGCACCCGGATGGCCTGCTCAAAGTCCTTGCTGTCCACACCGAAGATAATGTTCAACTCATCGGGACCCTGGGTGATCATGCGGATATTGATGCCCGCCTTACCCAAAGCGGCGAAGATCTTACCGGAAACACCGGGGCGGAACGCCATTTTGTGGCCCACGGCAGCAACCATGGCGATATTGTCCAACACCTCAAGACGGTCAGGCTTGATCTCCTGCTGGATGTCTGCCAGGATGGAGTACAGTTTCTTCTGAATCTTAGCGGTGGGCATAACCAGGGACACATTGTCAATACCGTTGGGAACAAAGTCCACGGAGATGTTATACCGCTCAATAATGCTCAGCAGTCTGCGCAGAACGCCAACCTCGCTGGTCATGCCGCGCATGAACATGGTGATGATGGAGAAATCCTTCTTGCCGGTGATGCCGGTGATCACACGCTCGGGATCAGACTCGTCGTCAAAATCCTCCTGAATAAATGTACCGATATCCTCGGGAGCGTTGGTATTGCGGATATTCACAGGGATGCCCTTTTCCCGCACGGGCTTGATGGTGCCTTCATGAAGCACCTGGGCGCCGGCATAGCTCAGCTCCCGCAGTTCGTCGTAAGTGACCTCGGGGATGGGCTGGGGATTTTCCACGATACGGGGGTCCGCCATCAAAATACCGGAAACATCGGTCCAGTTTTCGTACACATCGGCATCCAATGCAGCGGCTGCCAAAGCGCCGGTGATATCACTGCCGCCCCGGGAGAAGGTGCGGATACGGCCGTCGGGCATAGTGCCGTAGAAACCGGGGATCACCATAGGCTCGCTCTTGAATTTGGCAAGGGCGGGATAGGAGAAGCCCTTATCCACAGTGCCGTCCATATTGAAGCGGATCCAGTCGGCGGCATCCACAAACTTGAAGCCTAAGTACGCGGCCATCAGCTTGGCGGAGAAATACTCGCCCCGGCTGACCAGTTCGTCCTGGGATACTTCCTTGGCATCCAGGCGCTTTTTCAGCTCCGCAAACTCGCTCTCCAGGTCCAGGTCCAGCTGCAGTTCGTCACGAATGGAAATATACCGGGAAGTGATCTGCTCAAAAACAGGATCACAGGGCACACCGTACTGCACATGGGCGTAGCAAAGATACAGAAGGTCGGTGAGCTTATGATCACCGGAGAACCGCTTGCCGGCGGCAGATACGATCACCACCCGGCGTTCCTTGTCCGCCAGGACGATATCACGAACTTTACGCAGCTGTCCGGCATCTGCCATGGACGAGCCGCCGAATTTGGTAACTTTCAGCATACAAAATTCCTCTTTTCGGGATTACTTGGCAGGCATAGCCGCGATAAACACATCGGGGTTTTCCTTCCGCCATGCGTGGATCTTGGCAACGGACACAGGCTTGGTGACCACCGCGTCACCCCAAACCTCTGCTGCCTCTTCGGGCCAGGCAGCGCCGCGGACATAGAAGGAAAGTTCGCAGTCATTTTCCGCTGCCACCTTGCCGCCGTAGGGGCTGTAGAAGCCCTTGCCGGAGAGCACATCGGCACAGTCCTGCACTACATTATACGCAGTGGGGTAGCGGCCTGCGCCTTGGCCGAAGAAACTCATTCTGCCAGAAGCTTCGCCAACGAAGGTGATGAGGTTGAAGTTCATGGGCACAGCGGCTTCCGGCTCGCCCTCGGGCACCAGAGTGGGCTGGACATAGGCGGAGAACTTGCCATTTTCCATCTTACCGGTGGAGATCAGCTTGCACACCAGGTCGTGGGCCTTGAAGTTCTCCACGTCACAAGCTTTGATCTTGCTGATGCCGCTAACCGGCACGGTCTCGGGGATCACACTAATGCCGAAGGCCACATTGGAAGACAGGATCACCTTATGCCAGGTGTCGATACCCTCCACATCGGTGGTGGGATTGGCCTCCGCATAACCCAGAGCCTGGGCCTGAGACAGAGCATCGGCATAGGTAAGACCCTGGCGGGTCATATTGTCGAGAATATAGTTGCAAGTGCCGTTCATGATGCCGCCTACCCGCTCGATCTTTTGCATACGGCGGGAACGCTCCAGCTCGCTCAGCCAGCCGATACCGCCGCCCACAGCTGCGGTGCAGCGGAAGGCCACGCCCTTCTCCATAGCCAGGGGAATCAGCTCATCATAAAATGTGGCGACCAGCGCCTTATTG
The DNA here is from genome assembly GCA_045601475.1 of Faecousia sp. Classification (GTDB taxonomy): domain Bacteria; phylum Bacillota; class Clostridia; order Oscillospirales; family Oscillospiraceae; genus Faecousia. The sequence continues at coordinate 846 of JAZRZT010000107.1, read as the reverse complement.
GAGGTAACGATATTCTTACCGGCCTCGATGGCGGCTTTCACAAAATCATAGGCAGGATGCAGACCACCCATCGCTTCCACCACCGTATCGATGGTCGTGTCATTCAAAACAGACTGAAAATCCTTGGTGACCTCCGCGTCGGGAAGAGAAATCTCCTCCAGGCAGACCACCTTTGCCACCTGCATATCCTCGCGGTCCTTGGTCAGATCATACACACCGCGACCGACCACGCCAAAGCCAAGCAGACCAATTTTCATACCCAAAACCTCCCGGGTTTTTTATATAATGTACAAAGTGATTGCCCTTGTGGGGAAAACACTTGCTTTTTATAGAAAAACAGTATATCATATACCCAAAAAAATTGCAATAGTGCCATAAGCCAAGTTATAGGTAAAATCCATAACTGTTTTTGTGCAGATGGCAAAGAAAAGAGGTCCTTTTTATGCAGTATCATTCCACAAGAAACGACAAAACAGTCGTAGACAGCGCCCAGGCCGTACTCTCCGGTCTGGCACCCGACGGCGGTTTGTACGTTCCTGCTAAATTACCCGCCTTTGACACCGCCGCCTGCCTGGCAGAAAATACCATGGAAATGGCTACCCGGATCATCGGCAGTCTGCTGCCTGCGATCCCCGAAATGGATACGTTGGTAAAGCGCGCCTACACCGGCAAGTTCCAGACAGAAGAGCTGACTCCCACGGTGGATACCGGCAAGTTTACGGTGCTGGAGCTGTTCCGCGGCCCTACCTCCGCATTTAAAGATGTGGCCCTTTGTATGCTGCCCCAGCTGCTGACCTCCGCCAAGACCGTCAAGGGCATGGACGAAGATATTCTGATCCTCACCGC
>JAZRZT010000106.1:0-2422 GCA_045601475.1 Faecousia sp. | reverse complement strand
GCATCTTCGATGTACTTCTTTGCCAGCTGGTTCTTGTACTTCTTATAGTCCTCCGGCTTCAGATCCTTGGGAACATCGCTGCCGAAAATAGGCATGGTGAAGAACAGGGTGCAGGTGCCCTCGGGGGAGGACTCGGGAACCACATTGTTCAGGCAGTTGACGATGTACAGACCGTCTTCCGCGCGGGTATTGTACTGGGTTCTGGGATCGGGATGGCCCATAATGAATACAGTGTAGTCCTCAAGACCCAGTTCTTCCTTGGTGCAGTCCAGACCAATGTAGATGGTTGCTACGGAAATGCCAAACTCACGGGCATTGGCCAGCTTCAGGTTCTGCTCGGGAATCACATTCTGGGGAGTCATATTGAAGACATTATGAGGAATGACGTTGGAAATCACTTCCTTGGCGTAGAGCTTTTCGCCGTTTGCCACAACACCGGCTACGCTGCCGTCATCGTTATACAGGAACTGGGTAACCTCGCTGTTGTACCACACTTCACCGCCGTGCTTCTGGATCACGTCGATCAGGCTCAAGGACAGCTCATGGCTGCGGTGCTTGGGCATGGCCGCGCCATCCACCATATAGCCGTAGAGCATGTTCAGGAAATGCATGCAGTTCAGCTCGTCCGTGGGAACACCCAGATAGCCCCAGTAAGTATTGATCATATTCTGGGCCTTCTTGGGGATACCCATGGCGGTCATGACCTCTTCCACGCTGTGACCGGCTACACGCATAAAATCGGTGTGCTTGGTCAGCATGGTCAATCCCTTGGGCTTGCCCTTCATTTCATAGATGTATGCGATGGCAGCATCGATCTTCTGCTTCAGCATAACGAAAGCCTTTACATTCTCCCGGCAGCCGGGAACAGCAGCTTCCACGCTGTCGCAGAAACCTTCAATGCCTGCATCCAGATGGACATCATAACCATCCTCGCCCTTGACGATGGCACGGAACAGATGGCCGGTCTCATAGGCCCAGTTGGGTTTTGCGCCCAGGTCATCAAAGACCTTGTAGACCACGTCCGGTCTGTCGGCAGTACCTACGCTGCACAGCTCGTGAAGGGAGGGTTCAAATTCAAAACGGCCTCTGCGGAAACTGGTGGCACAGCCACCGGGGATGTTGTGCTTTTCCAAAAGCAGGGTCTTCAGACCTGCCTTGGCAGTGTTGGCAGCGGCAGCAAGACCGCCGTTGCCCGCACCCACAACAATTACATCGAATTGCTTTTCCATAGGGTTCCTCCTTTTCTGGTAATACCAGTAATTTTCTACTGATAGCATATCATTTCGGTTGAAATAATTCAATAATGTAATATTATTTTGGAAGAAACATGCAAAACCACCTTGACCATTTGACAAATCCTTTATAAGATAACAACGTAATGAAGCTGGTATTACCAGAAAATGTGAGGAATGCACAATGGGTTTTACGAAGATAACAAATGTATCGCTGACGGAGTTATTTGTCCAGCAAATCGAGAACATGATTCTGTCCGGAGAACTGGCGGTGGGTGAGCAGCTCCCCCCTGCCCGGGAACTGTCTGTACGGATGGGTGTGAGCCGTCCGGTGATCTCGGCAGGACTTATTGAGCTGGAGAAATTGGGGTTTATTGAGATCCGTCCCCGTCAAGGCGCTTTCGTCAGCGACTACCGCCGCAAGGGAACTGTGGAGACCTTGGTGGCTATTATGCGCTACAATGGCGGTGCCATGCGGGACAACGAGGTGACCTCTCTGCTGCAGGTGCGCAACTCACTGGAAAGCTTATGCATGGAACTTGTCATTCAGAACGCCACCGACCGTGAGCTGGCCTCTGTGGCTCCCCTGCTGCAGGCAATCGAGGAGGCCAAACTGCCGGAAGACGCTGCAGATGCCATATATGCTTTCCATCATGAACTGGCCGCTCTCAGCGGCAATATGCTGCTTCCTCTGCTGTATCACTCCTTCAAACCGGAGAGCCTGTACCTATGGACCATCTCATTTAAAAAAGAGGGCAAGCAGAAACTATGCGACGCAAAAGTGCGGCTGTATCAGGCTCTGCTGAATAGGGATACCCAGGAAGCAATTCGTTTAACGCAGCAGAGAGTCTCTGCTCCCATGACGGAATTATCCGCATACACTGCGTATCACAAACCGGATTCGCAACTGCCTTAGTTGGTATTATTCCGCTAATCGCAGAAATATTATTCCGTTATCGTTGATATTATTCCGTAAAAGTGGTATACTTCCCCTAGAAGGAAGTGATGGATATGTTTATGACCGTAAAGCAGGCAGCTGAAAAATGGGGGTTGTCCGATCGCCGTGTCCGGATTCTCTGCGCTGAAGGTAAGATCCCCGGCGCATTTCAGGAAGGCCGTGGCTGGAAGATTCCCATGGATGCCGTAAAACCCGCCGATGGCCGGTTCCGCTCCACCGAAAGTCTGCTGGA
>JAZRZT010000105.1:0-18590 GCA_045601475.1 Faecousia sp. | reverse complement strand
TTCTGCAGATTCGGCTCTGTGGAAGAGAGCCGACCGGTGGCGGTCACCAGGTTTTGGAATGTGGTACGGATGCGGCCGTCCTCACCGATCACCTTCATAAGACCATCGGCGTAGGTGGATTTCAGCTTGGAAAGCATCCGGTAATCCATGATAGCGGGAATAATGGGGTGCTTATCCTTCAGTTTCTCCAACACATCCGCATTGGTAGAATAACCACTCTTCGTCTTCTTCACAGGGGGCAGCAACAGCTTGTTAAACAGCAATTCACCCAGCTGTTTGGGAGAATTGATATTGAATGGGCCATCGGAATAGGCATAGATCAGCTTTTCGCAGACATCAATCCGCTCTGTGAGCATATTGCCAAACTGTTCCAACTGATTCCTGTCAATGGCTACACCCGCCTTTTCCATGCGGAAAAGCACAGGACACAGGGGCAGCTCGAGATCATAGTAGAGACCCGTCATTCCCTGCTTCTCAAGTTCAGCTTCCAAAAGCGGCCGCATATGCCAAACCGCCTCCGCGCAAGCTGCCGCATCCCCATCTTCCACAGTCATGCCCAGGAAGGTGGTTGCCAACTTGGAGACAGGATAATCCGACTGGGAGGGATTTAAATCATAGGCCGCAAGGGCAGTGTCAAAGGCCACATCCACAAGGGGCAGGCCCATGTTGTCCAAATAATGAAGGGTCGTCTTGCTGTCGTGGCAGACAGCGCCCTTACTGTTTTCCAAAAAAGACGTCATAAACGCCGCTTCCATGGGCGTGACAGCGCAGACGCCGTCCTTCCAGGCGATGCCCAATGAGCCATCCTGGGACACATATAGTGCGTAGCTGTCGCAGCTTTCCGGCAGGCAACCACACTTGGGAAGGGCTTCACACTTGGCGGTAGGCTTGGGCATTTCCAGGTCTACACCCCGCAGGCCGTAACGGTCAATCAGGCGCACAAACTCCAGCTTGGTGAAAAGATCATAGAGCGCCGGTTTGTTGTAGGGCTGCACAATGGCATCCTTCGGCTCAAAGTCGATAGGCGCATCCAGGCGAATGGTAGCAAGGTCGTAGGAGAGGTAGGCGCTCTCCTTCCCTGCCTCCAGTTTTTCCCGCAGCTTGGGACGGATGGATGCATCCGCAACATTCTCATACACGCCGTCCAGAGAACCAAACTTCAGAAGCAGGTCCGTTGCGGTCTTGGGACCCACACCGGAAACACCGGGAATATTGTCGGAGCTGTCACCCATGAGCGCTTTCAGGTCCACCATCTTCTTCGGCTCAAAACCGTATTCGGCCATGAATTTCTCGTTATCATAGAGAGTAGCCGTGGTCTGACCCGGTTTGGAGATCACAAGCTTCACATGGACATGCTCGTCGATCAATTGCAGGCTGTCCCGGTCACCGGTAACTATAACACATTCCCAATCATTATTGCCGCAGATTTTACTGACTGTGCCGATCACGTCGTCGGCCTCCCAGCCCTGGCAGGCATAAATAGGGATATTCATAGCAGATAGCACCTGCTTCATAATAGGCACCTGCTGGGCAAGTTCTTCAGGCATTCCGTGACGATTGGCTTTATATAAATCATATTTCTCGTGACGGAAGGTAGGACCGTGGAGGTCAAAAGCAACACAGACAGCGTCCGGCTGCTCTTCTTTTTCCATCTTCTCAAGAATATTCAAAAAGCCGTAGACAGCATTGGTAAACAGGCCTCCCCGGGTAGTCAGAAGACGTACACCGTAGAAAGCGCGGTTGATCACACTATTGCCGTCTAAAATCATCAGTTTCATACTTTTCTCCACTTAGTGCCCTGGGGGGTATCGATGATCTCGATGCCGCGGGCTTTTAATTCGTCACGGATACGGTCGGCTTCCTGGAAGTTCTTTGCCTTTTTGGCGGCAGTTCTGGCTTCTACCAAAGCGTCGATCTCGGGATCGGCAGAAGCGGCAGCTTCCTCGGCTTCCTTCTTGCGAAGCTTCTCGGCGGCTTCCAATAGATTCAGACTCAGGACACGGTCAAAGTCAGCAAGAGCTGCCAGCTTGGTAGGATCGTTTGTCTTAGCCTTCAGCACATCATAAACAGCGGTCACCGCCAAAGAGGTGTTCAGATCACCGTTGAGAGCCCCTACAAAGCGCTCCTTCAGCTTTTCAAAGGCTTCTGCGTCCACTTCACCCTCGTTCTTAAGTGCAGCGATCTTGGCCACCAGCTTGTCGTATGCCACCACAGCATTGTCCAGATTCTCCCAGGAGAACACCAGATTGCGGCGGTAATGGCTCTGGAGGCAGAACAGGCGGTAGGCCATGGGATCATAGCCCTTGCTCTCCAGCAGGGACACGGTTAAAAATTCACCCTTGGACTTACTCATCTTGCCGGTGTCGGTATTCAGGTGGTGCACATGGAACCAGTAGTTGCACCACTTATGACCCAGGTAGCTTTCGGACTGGGCGATCTCATTGGTGTGGTGCGGGAAAGCATTGTCGATACCGCCGGCATGAATATCCAGGTCCTCGCCCAGATACTTCATGCTGATACCGGAGCACTCAATGTGCCAGCCGGGATAGCCAACACCCCAAGGGGAATCCCACTTCAGAGCCTGATCCTCAAACTTAGACTTGGTAAACCACAAGACAAAGTCGTTCTTGTTGCGTTTGTTTGTATCCTCTTCCACGCCCTCACGGACGCCGATGGCAAGGTCTTCCTCATCGTGGTCATTGAACACATAGTACTTATCCAGTTTGGAGGTATCAAAGTACACGTTACCGCCGGCCACATAGGCAAAGCCCTTTTCAATCAGACCTTCCACGATCTGAATAAACTCGGCAATACAGCCGGTTGCAGGCTGGACTACCTCGGGTCTTTTGATGTTCAGCTTCTGGCAATCAGCGAAGAAGGCATCGGTATAGTACTGCGCGATCTCCATGACGGACTTATTCTCCCGCTTGGCACCCTTGAGCATCTTATCCTCGCCGGTATCGGCATCGGATGCCAAATGGCCCACATCTGTGATATTCATAACTCGCAGCACATTATAGCCCATGTACCGCAGTGTCTTCTCCAGCACATCCTCCATAATGTAAGTGCGCAGGTTGCCGATGTGGGCATAGTGGTACACAGTGGGGCCACAGGTATACATCTTCACCACATCGGGAGAATTGGGCTGAAACAGCTCCTTCTTATGAGACAGAGAATTATACAAATACATTAAATTTTCCTCCATGTATGATATTTTGTATGAAAAAACGCCTCTTATGCCGAAGCACAAGAGGCGGGTCAAACAACTCGCGGTTCCACTCTCATTTATCACTCAAAACAAATTCGCTCCCGGACGCACATTCACCGCCCGACACCGCTGGGGCTCACAGCCAACGACCCCGGCTCTCTGAAGGATAAAAGCGGCTACTATTTCCGTTCACAGCGATATTCACTTCTTGGTTATTTTACCATCAAAGCCGGGGTTTTGTCAAGTTTTCCCCGCAACAAATCAGTTGCGGCAATGTAGATTTCGTGGTATACTACAAGAAACGATTTTTGACTTGGAGAGAGTCTATGAAGAGAATTATTTCCACCGTATTGATCGCGGCATCCTTACTCAGTTTATATGCCTGCGGTGACGGACCTAAAGCCCCCAATTCCACCCCAACGCCTCAGGAATCTCAAAAACCTGCTTTACAGCATCAGGCAACCCAACTGCCCATGGTAGCCGTGGCCTTGCCTTCTGCGGTGCAGGAACACACCGCCCAAGACGGAACACTCCTTCTGCGGACCGTATATCAGAACATGGAGCTGACCGTCCCGGACCCGGATGTGGCAGATCGTGTGATTGTAGACTTCTTGAACCGTACAGACTTGCTTACCGCTACCGGCGAAGAACTCCTGTTACAGGCAGAAAGCGCATACAAATCTGGAGCTGATTTCACTCCCTACCTGTCGCAGATCACCTTTACCCCCGCCCGGATCGACCAGAACGTCCTAAGCCTATTCGGTGAATATGTGCAATACAAAGGGTCCTCACACCCGGAGGTCACCACGCTGTCAACAACCTACGATCTGACCACCGGCTACCCCCTGTCGCTCTCTGATGTTATTACAACCGGAACAGAACACCAATTATTGCAAGCGGTGCTTGGTGCACTTGAAACACAGCGGGAATCTCTTTACGAAGGCTATAAAAGCACTGTGGAGGAACTGCTTCCGGATAAAGAAAATTGGTATCTGTCCGATGCCGGGCTTGTGTTCTGTTTCTCCCCCTATGAGATCGCCCCCTATTCCGCCGGCGTGGTCACCGCCACGATTCCCTACAAGGAACTGCCCGGTATTTTAAACGACGCCTATTTCCCTGCGGAGAAAGACACACTTTGGGGCGAGTTGAATGTTTTGCCCTTTACCCAGGAGAACATGGCGCGCTTTACCCAAAGCGCAGAGGTGGTTTGCGGAAACGGAAGTACCCAGGCCATCGTCTACACCGACGGAATGCTGGAGAATGTTCGCGTGGAGATCGTTAACGAACAGAACTATCAAACCGTCCTGGCTGTGCACGCCTTAACATCCGGCGATGCCATTATCATTCACGGCGAAGCCGGTCAAGAGTTCACCGTTCAATACAGTTCGGGTGATGGCATTACCAGCGCAACACTTACTTTTGCCCAAGATGCACCCCCGTCTCTTTCATAACCTACGCCGGAGCACGTTTTGTGCTCCGGCTTCTTTCATGAGCCGCAGAAGTTCCGGGGAAAGATACAGCAGTGCTATCAGATTAGGTATTGCCATTAAGCCGTTCACCGTCTCCGCCAGTAACCAAACCACCGGCGTCGTCATAAAAATACCGGCGATCATCATTGCAACCTGCAAAAAGACAAACCAGCGCCAACTCTTCTCCCCAAACAAGTATTGGGCGCACCGTGCGCCATACATACTCCAGCCAATGACAGTGGCAAAGGCAAAACAGCACACAGACAGGGATAGCGGGATGATTGACCATCCCCCCAAAACATTAGCAAACGCCTCAGCTGTCAATAGTTTGCCGGCATCGGCTCCATAAGGGACGCAGATACCGCTGCATAGAATGGTGAGCGCCGTCATGGTGCAGATCACCACCGTATCCAGAAACACCTCCACGATCCCCATGAGCCCCTGTTCCACAGGGTGCGCCACATCTGCTCCCGCATGTGCGATCGCTGCCGTGCCCATACCGGCCTCATTGGTGAATGTTCCCCTGGATGTACCAATACGAAGAGCAACAAAAGCAGAGCCTAACAGGCCGCCGGTCACTGACTTGGGATCAAGCGCTCCCTGCAGGATCATCGAAAATGCGCCGGGGATTTTTTTATAACACAATATGATCACACTAAGGCACATTACGAGGTAACATACAGACGCAAAGGGAACGATCTTCTGAGCTGCGTCACCGATTCTGTTCGCACCTCCCAGTAGGATAATCGCAGTCAACGCAGCCAATACAATGCCGATCATCAAACGCAAAGAACCGCCGCTATTGCTGCCAAAGAAAGATGCTACCTCATCCACACTCATGAGTATGGCGTTGAGCTGTGTAATATTTCCCACCCCAAATGCCGCTACCACCCCAAAAATGCAATATGTCACGGCAAGGAATTTCCATTTCGTCCCCATACCTTGACTGATCATATACATGGGACCGCCCACATACTCGCCGGCAGCATTTTTAACTCTATATCGCACCGCCAAAGCAGCCTCCGCAAATTTCAGGATCATGCCCAAAAAAGCGCTGATCCACATCCAAAAGATGGCCCCCGGCCCGCCAATGGTGATGGCGCCGGCCACACCCACGATGTTTCCCGTGCCCACTGTAGCGGCAAGAGCCGTGCACAGAGCGCTGTACGGAGACATTTCCCCCTTTTTTGGTTTTCGAGTGAATTGTTCAGCAAAACTTCTTATTGCCTTGGGAAACAGCCGAAATTGCACAAACCCGGTGCAAATACACAGGTAGACACCTACCCCCAGGATCATCCAAAGTGCCGGCGCACCCCAAACAAAATGATTGATAGACTCCAGTATTCTCATATGCGCCTCCAAAAAAGAAGCAGCCTCTCCTGAGAGAAGCTGCTTTCGTATTATTCCCATGTTGTCCAAACATCCGGGCAGTAGCCCAAAGTCACCTGTTTTCCGTTTCGCACAATAGGTGTACGCATAAGCGCCGGATCATCAAAGACCTTGTCCTCTTTTGCCCGGGGATCATCCATATATTTCATCAGGGTGATGTCCTGGGACTTACCGTTCCAATCGATGAGATTGTCGATACCGCCGACACCTCGCAGAACAGCATCAAACTCTTTACCGGACAGACCGTATCGCATCAAATCCACAAATTGATAACGAATGCGCCGTTCTTTGAAATAACGCTCTGCCTTCTTAGTATCAAAGCACTTGCTTTTACCGAATATCTGTATGTTCAATAGGTTACCTCCATTAAGCAAAGGCCCTGGGACGGCAACGCCGGGCCCGCCTGCTCACGCTTTGCACCAAAGAGCGACAGGATGCTGTCAGCAGGCCGCTCACCTTTACCGATCTCCCACAATGTCCCTACCATGATCCGCACCATATGCTGCAGAAAACCGTTTCCGGTCACTTCAAAGACAACCTCATCCCCGACTCTTGACACGGTAAAGCTGTGGATAGCTCTGACTGTAGTCTTCTTCATCTTCTTATTGCCGCAGAAGGCGGAAAAATCATGTGTGCCGATAAAATTCTGGGCCGCCAAATGCATCCGTTCCACATCCACAGATGCCGCGTCGGTGTAAACAAATTTTCTTTGAAACACGCAAGGATTTTGGCTGTTCCAAATTCGGTAACGGTAAGTCTTTGTTTTAGCGTTCAGCCGGGCATGAAACCGGGGTGATACATTCTTACAGGAGTATACGCCGATGTCTTCCGGCAAATACATCCGAAGGCCGGACAAAATTTCCTCACAGGGCATAGCGCTTTCACAGTGAAAGCTCACCACTTGCCCCATAGCGTGAGTGCCTGCATCTGTACGACCGCTGGCAGAAACCTCGATCTCCTCGCCCAAAAGGCGGGAGAGCAGTGTCTCCAACTTGCCTTGAATCGTATTATCCGTGCCCGCAAGGCGCTGCCAACCCTTGTACCTGGTACCATCATAACAGATATCAAGCCGCAGATTCCGCATACTCTCTCAATTCCTCTCTCGCTTCCTGTTCGCTGTCTGCAGAAAACAGGAATTTTCCGTTCTGATCGTAAACATGGATATGCTCCATCACCCGTCGGATCGTGTACACAGTCATCACCCTTTTTGTAAGTTTGACACCAGTATACAAGAGCATTTGTCCAATAAGTTACCCTTTTATTATCTTATTCACCCAGTCCAGGATGTCCTCATAAATCTCTTCTTTATTCATTTCATTGAGGATCTCATGGCGGCATAGCGGGTAGATACGCAAGGATACATCCTCCATCCCGGCATCCCGGAAAGCATCGGCAGCCTTGCGCACACCATTGCCAAAATCACCAACAGGATCGTCACCGCCGGCTACAAAAAACACTGGCAAGGAATTCTCCATCCTGCTAAGATTCTCACGCTTCTGAATATAGGCAATGCCCGTCAGCATATCCCGAATCAGGCCAGCAGAAGGAATAAAACCGCACAGCGGGTCTTTCATATACACATCCACCGCTGTATTGACCCGTGTCAGCCAATCATAGGTAGTCCTGGGGCGCTCAACCCGCTTATTATAGGCGCCGAAGATCACCTTGTGCAAAAATTTGCTGGGGTTTCTCTCTCCCCGCAGTTTACAGACCGCTTTGCAAAGCTTCTGACCGGGAGACAAAACACCCTCCGGCTGCCAGCCGGTTCCGCAGATGATCGCGGCATCGATCCCGCTATCCGGATACTTTGCCAGGATCGTCCGGGCCATAAAAGAGCCCATGGAATGTCCAAACAGAATATAGGGAATATTAGGATACTCTTCTTTTGTCCTTTGCAAAAGGCCGTAGGCATCCCCCACAGCTGTAAACCAACCGCCGTGAAAATAACCCCGGGGGTTCTCATCTGAGATAGACATTCCGTGACCCATGTGGTCTTCCGCTACTACCAAAAACCCCCGCTCTGTCAGATAACGGGCAAAATCATCATAGCGCATGGAGTATTCTGAGATGCCATGGAGGATCTGAAACACGCCCACAGGCTCTCCCTTGGGTTCCCACCTGTTAATGTGGATATTTCCTCTTCCCAAAGACTTGACGAAAGTTTCCTTATGCATAGTATCACCCTACCACTTCATAACCGGCATCCGTGATAGCCTTCTTTAAAGCATCCAGGGGTGCTTCACCTGTTACTGTTACCTGCTTTTGCTGCAGATCCACCACAGCGTCAGAAACGCCGGGAACTGCCTTGCACACAGACTCTACCCGAGCCTGACAGTGCGTGCACATCATCCCGTTGACCTTGATCACAGTATTCATAGGTTTTTCCTCCTTTTGTGTTGATTCCTCTTGGGGGTTACTTCTTCTGTTTTTAAAGAAACGAAGACGCAATGCATTGCTCACCACAAACACAGAGCTCATACTCATGGCGGCTGCGCCGATCATAGGGCTAAGCTGAATTCCAAAGGGTAAAAACAGCACACCGGCTGCAATGGGGATACCCAAAACATTATAGAAGAAGGCCCAAAATAGATTTTGTTTAATATTACGAATGGTTGCCTTACTTAATGCAATGGCATCCACAGCACCCTCCAGAGATCCGTTCATTAGGATCACATCCGCCGCTTCCATAGCAATATCTGTTCCGGAGCCGATGGACATACCCACATCCGCTGTAACCAGCGACGGCGCATCATTGATCCCGTCGCCCACCATAAGAACATTTCGGCCCTCACTGCGGAGTTTTTCGATCTGTCCGGCTTTTTCCTGGGGCAACACGTCAGATACCACGCGATCAATTCCTGCCTCTTTGGCGATGGCATTTGCTGTAGCCCGGTTGTCTCCGGTGAGCATCACAACGTTCAAACTCAGCTTTCGCATCCGAGCTACCGCAGATACGGAGTCGGGCTTCAGCACATCGCTGGCAACGATCGCGCCTAAAAAGGCATCGTCTTTGGCAAAGTACAAGGGCGTTTTTTCTACAGCGGCGAATGCACTATAATCGGGAACCTGAACACCGATTTCCTGCATAAGCCGTCTGTTGCCGCCGTAATGCTTCTCCCCATCCATTATACCGCACACGCCCCGGCCAGGCAAGGTCTCAAATTCCGTGACCTCCAACCGGGCAATGTCCTTTGCTGCCTCCAAAACAGCAAGCGCAAAGGGATGCTCAGAGTAAGCCTCCAGGGATGCCGCAACAGACAGCAGCGTACCCGTATCTACCGTCACCGGGAGAACATCTGTGACGGTGGGCTTGCCTACAGTTAATGTGCCGGTCTTGTCCAGTACCACTGTATCCACCTTATGGAGCCGCTCCAGCGCCTCAGCGTTCTTAAACAGAACACCCATACCTGCACCACGGCCTGTGCCTACCATAATCGCCACCGGCGTGGCAAGACCCAAAGCGCAAGGACAGGAAATCACGAGCACAGAAATACCGCAGTTTAATGCAAACTCCACACCCTGACCTGCCAAAACCCAGGCGGCAAATACAACTGCGGCAATCCCCATTACAACAGGCACGAAGACACCGGCAATCTTGTCTGCCAAGCGGGCAATCGGCGCTTTAGAGCCGCCGGCTTCCTCCACCATACGAATCACCTGGGATAAGGTGGTATCCTCACCAACACGCTCTGCGCGGAACTCGATGTAGCCTTCCACCTGGATGGTAGCACCGCTGACAAAACTGCCGCATTCCACATCTACAGGCACACTCTCACCGGTCAATGCACTTTGATCCACAGAGCCTCTGCCCGTGATCACAGTGCCATCTACCGGGATCCGGCCGCCGGACCGCACCACCACCACATCCCCAACCAGAACGTTTTCCACGGGGATCTCCATTTCCATTCCGTTTCGTTTGACGGTGGCCGTCTTGGGACTGAGGTCCATGAGCTTTTCAATGGCAGCGCCGGTCTTCTTCTTTGCCCGGGTCTCCAAGTACTTACCCAGCGTGATTAGGGTCAGGATCATTGCAGCAGACTCAAAATATAGATTCTCGCTGTAATGCGCCACCTTATCCATATCCCCACGTCCCAGGGCATTGGACATTACAAACAGCGCAAGGATACCGTAGATCAAAGACGCGGCAGAGCCCACAGCGATCAAAGAGTCCATATTGGGAGATCTGTGCCAAAGGGCGCGGAAGCCGCGAATGTAATAGCTCCTGTTCAAATATACTACAGGCAGTGTTAGGAATAGCTGCAAAAGCGCCGCTGTGACACCGTTTGCAGGACCGTGATACCAATGCGGTACAGGAAGTCCTACCATATGCCCCATGGTAAAATACATAAGCACAGCTAAAAAGGCAAAGGACCAAATAATCCTATTTTTCATAGCAGGAAGTTCTGCATCCTTTGATTTTTCTGAAATTACCTTTTGTCCGGGAACGGAGGCTCGGTAGCCCGCAGCTTCCACCGCCCGGATTATCTCTTCCGTTACGTCCCGGTTTGCCTCAACACGCATAGTACCTGCCAGCAAATTGACTTCCGCATTCACTACATCCTGCACTTGCGCGGTTACTTTTTCCACCCGTGCGGAACAAGCAGCGCAGGTCATGCCTTTTACATCAAATTTAAATTCCATCATATCTCCCCTCAAAAGCGGATAATATTGACACATATCGACATTTATGATACTATTTTACCATTATGATCACGAGAAAACAAGTATGTACTTTTTTGTGATATACTAACCGTGACTTCGCTTATTTCTGAATGTTCATTAACAAGGAGATTCATTATGAAAATTAAGATCTTATCTGACAGCACCTGCGATCTCTCTCAGGAGCTTATTGAGAAATACGATATTACCATCGTCCCTCTGACTGTCATCAAGGACGGCCAGCCCTTTGTGGACCGGGTGAACATTACCCCTGCCGAGATTTTTGACCATGTGGCAGCAGGCGGCGATCTTTGTTCCACCACCGCTACCAACATGGGCGAGTACTGCGAGTGGTTTGAAAAGTTTGCCGGCGAATACGACGGCATCATCCACATCAATATCGGCTCCGGCTTCTCTTCCTGCTATCAGAACGCCTGCCTGGCTGCCGAGGAATTTGAGAACGTCCGGGTTGTCGACTCCATGAATCTTTCCACGGGCCAGGGACTTGTGGTTCTCAAGGCCTGTGAATTGGCACAGACCTGCACCGATCTGGATGATCTGAAGGCTCAGCTGGATGCCTTTACCCCCAAAGTGGAAGCAAGCTTCCTGTTGGACCAGCTGAAATACATGGTCAAGGGTGGCCGCTGTTCTTCCGCCGCGGCGCTGGGCGCAAACCTTCTGAACCTGAAGCCCTGCATTGAGGTCAAAGACGGCAAGATGAGTGTTGTGAAAAAATATCGTGGTAACTACCCCAAGTGCCTGGCAAGCTACGTGAAAGACCGCATCGCTGACCGTAACGATTTGGAAAGAGACACCTTGTTTGTGACTCGCACCCCTGTGACCGACGAGTGCTTTAACGCCGTCAAGGACGCCGTGGACACCTATGCTGATTTCAAGAATATCTATTGGACGGAAGCAGGCTGCACCATCTCCTGTCACTGCGGCCCCGGCACCTTAGGCGTGCTGTTTGTCCGGAAATAATTCACTCTGCCGAAGGTCTCCTTCGGCAGAATTTATAAAGAGGTTTTGTCATGGACTATACACAGCTCCTTGATATGGCGATCGAAGTTGGATACCGGCTTGCAATGTGCGGTGCGGAGACATACCGCATAGAAGAAAGCGTGAACCGCATCATGGCGGCATACGGTATTCAAGCAGAGACGTTCGCTATTCCCAACTGTCTGCACGCCAGCATCCAGGACCAAAAAGGCAATCCCATTACCCGTATGCGCCGCATCGGTTATCACGGAAGTGATCTGGATTCCGTTGAAAAATTCAGCAACCTAAGCAGAAGGATTTGTGCAGAACATCCCGATCCCTCTATTGCCATGGGATGGATCGACGATGTGGAAAAGAGCCGCAGAAAATACGGGGTGCTCATGTATCTTTTGGGTAACTTCCTTGGCGGCTGCGGCTTTGCCGTCCTGTTTGGCGCCGGAATATTGGACTGTCTGCTTTCCGGTGTTGCCGGGATTGTGATTGGTCTTGTAAACCGCTTTATGGATAACCAAAAGACAAACCAATTCTTCCGTATTCTCGTAGCATCTTTTTTGATGGCACTGCTTGTGTATGTTGCCACTTTCCTCGGAGTCGTCAAAAATACAGACGCAGTGATCATCGGTGCTCTTATGATCCTTGTCCCGGGTTTGCTATTTACAAATGCTATGCGGGACATTATTTACGGTGATACCAATTCCGGCATCAACAGGATCGTACAAGTTCTGCTTATCGCCGTTGCCATCGCTGTCGGCACTGCAACAGCATGGCGCGTATCCACCATCTTAGGAAACGCCCCTGCCGTCTTTGGTGAAATCTCCCATAGTGTTTGGTTTGAGCTTGTGGGTTGTTTTATTGGTTGCACCGGCTTCTTTATTCTCTTCAATGTTCACGGATTCGGCGGCTTCCTATGCTCTTTAGGCGGCGTACTTTGCTGGGCCAGCTACAGACTATCTCTTGCCTTAGGCGTAGACAATATCCTTGCTTATTTTATTGCAACGTTCCTTGTTTCCTGCTATTCAGAGATAATGGCAAGAATTCGTAAGTACCCGGCAATCTCCTACCTGGTGATATCTATCTTCCCTCTGATTCCGGGTGCCGGCGTCTATTATGCCATGACACATGCCGTCAAAGGCGACACGGCCGCCTTTGCTGCAAAGGGCCTGCAAACTGCAGCAATCGCAGGCATCATGGCCGCAGGTATTCTGATTGCCTCCACTATTGTGCGTCTGCTCACAGGTCGAAAGCCTAAGAAGAAATAAAACAAAAACCTCCGAGGACGATCCTCGGAGGTTTTCTTTTAGTCCATATCCTTCTTTGCCTTCTTGGCAGCCTTGGCCTTTGCCTTAGCCTCGGCCTTTCTCTTAGCCTCTTCCTCGGCAGCCTTTACAGCGGATTCGTTGGTGGACAGCGCCCACTTCTGCAGCTCCATACGGACTCTGTCAGCGCTGGTCTCGATAACGAACTTATCTTCCTTCACATCCACAACAGTGCCGCAGATGCCACCAATGGTGACGATGGAGTCGCCAACCTTGATGGAGGAACGAAGCTCTTCGGCTTCCTTCTTGCGCTTCTTCTCGGGACGGATCAGCAGGAAATAGAACACACCGATCATCACGACGATCATGATGATGGAGGAAGACATTCCGCCGCCCATGCC
This sequence comes from Faecousia sp., assembly GCA_045601475.1. Lineage (GTDB taxonomy): Bacteria > Bacillota > Clostridia > Oscillospirales > Oscillospiraceae > Faecousia. The sequence goes on along the minus strand of JAZRZT010000105.1, from coordinate 5,209 downwards.
GCCGGCTGCGCCGGTAGTCTCAGTCAAAATATTAAACATGGTAATCGCTCCTTTTGGTAAATTCTTGATTATTATACCATTATTTCCCTAAAAAGCAAGGGAAATTTAAATCCTGCGTGCAAGCTTCTCAGAAAATTCACATCTGAATTGCTCGAACTTACCGGCATCCAAGGCATCCCGGATCCGCTCCATCAACTTATTGTAGAAATAAAGATTGTGCATCACCGCAAGTCGCATGGCGAGCATCTCATCCGCTACAAACAGATGGCGGATGTAAGCTCTGGAATATCGGCGGCAGACGGGACAGTCGCACTGGGGATCGATGGGCAGCAGATCCTTCTGATACTTAGCATTCTTCAGATTGATCGAACCTTCCCAGGTAAAGAGTCTTGCGTGGCGAGCATTACGCGCAGGCATAACACAGTCAAAAAAGTCCACGCCGCGAGCAACCGCCTCAATAATATTGGTAGGCGTACCAACACCCATGAGATAGCGGGTCTTATCCTTGGGCATGTGAGGCTCAACAGCCTCAATGATCTCATACATCTCCTCTGCTGTTTCGCCCACTGCAAGGCCGCCGATAGCATAGCCGGGCAGGTCCAGATCCGCGATCCGCTTCATATGATCTGCGCGGATATCCGCATAGGTACCTCCTTGGTTAATACCCCACAGCATTTGCTGGGGATTGACCGTATCTGGCAAAGTATTCAGCCGGGCATTTTCTTCCTTACAGCGTACAAGCCAGCGGTAGGTTCTTTCCACGCTCTGCTTCACATAGTCGCGAGGCGCAGGATTTTCAATGCACTCGTCAAAGGCCATGCAAATATCAGATCCCAAATTGGACTGGATCTGCATACTCTCCTCGGGGCCCATGAAGATCTTATGACCGTCGATATGGGAGGCAAAAGTCACGCCCTCTTCCTTGATCTTGCGGAGGGATGCCAAAGAGAATACCTGAAATCCGCCGGAGTCAGTGAGGATAGGGCCATCCCAGGTCATAAACTTATGCAGGCCGCCACATTCCTTCACCAGTTGGTCGCCGGGGCGAAGGTGCAGATGGTAGGTGTTGCTCAGTTCCACCTGACAACCGATGTCTTTCAAGTCTTTGGCACTGAGACCACCCTTAATGGCCGCCTGCGTACCCACATTCATAAATACAGGGGTCTGCACCGTTCCATGGGCACAGGTAAACTCACCTCTGCGGGCAGTCCCCTCTGTTTTCAATAGTTTAAACATAATAAACCTCTCTCAACCGATGTAGCAGGCATCACCGAAACTAAAGAAGCGATACCGCTCCCTTACTGCTTCCTCGTAAGCGGCAAGCACGTTTTCTCTCCCGGCAAAAGCAGATACCAACATCACTAAGGTACTTTCCGGCAAATGGAAATTCGTAATCAGCGCATCCATAGCCTTAAAAGTATAGCCGGGGAAGATGAAGATATCCGTCCAGCGACTTTTCGGGCTGAATGTACCATCCTCATTCACAAGGGATTCCAGAGTGCGGCAGGACGTGGTGCCGACGCAGACTACCCTTCCGCCGGCAGCCTTTGTTTCATTAAGGATCCGGGCTGTTTCCTCGGAAAGCATACACAACTCCGAATGCATATGATGCGCATCGATGCTCTCTGCCTTCACAGGACGGAATGTGCCCAGTCCAACATGGAGGGTTACAAATGCGGTCTTTACGCCCTTATCCCGGACTTTTCCTAACAATTCCTCAGTAAAATGCAAACCGGCGGTGGGTGCAGCGGCAGAGCCGACCTCTTTGGAATACACGGTCTGATACCGCTCCTGGTCCTGAAGTTCTTCCTTGATGTACGGTGGCAGAGGCATTTTGCCAAGCCGTTCCAGGACCTCTAAGAAGATGCCGTCATAATGGAATTCCACGATGCGGTTTCCATCCTCTTTCACTTCCCGGACGGTAGCCGTCAATTCACCGTTGCCGAATACCACCTCAGCTCCGGCTTGCAGCTTCCTGCCGGGTTTTGCCAGGCATTCCCAGCATTTGTCTCCCAGGTCACGGAGCAAAAGCAGTTCCACCGCGCCACCGGTGGGACGGTGTCCCAAAAGTCTCGCGGGAAGCACCCGGGAATCGTTCATAACCAGGCAGTCACCGGGCTGCAGATAATCGATAATATCATAAAAATGCTTATGGTCTGTCTTACCCGTCTCTCTGTTGAGCACCAGCAGGCGGGAGCTGTCCCGTTGCTGCAGAGGTGTCTGCGCGATCAGCTCCTCAGGAAGGTCATACCAAAAATCACTGGTCTTCATAAGTGAATGTTCTCCTAAATGTTTGCAATATCTTCAATAGTATAGTCGATTTTTGCTTATTTTGCAACACGCAAAACACGATCTTAGTGCATAGACTGATATGGAGGTATCAGTTTATGGAGAATACATTATTTACAGGCGTTTGCACCGCCTTGGTCACGCCGTTTCTCGGCACACAGATCAACTATCCAATGGTAGATCAACTGTTGGAACGGCAGATACAGGCCGGTGTGCCGGCTGTGGTCATGGCCGGGACGACCGGCGAGTCCCCTACCCTATCCGACACAGAGAAGATCATACTGTTCCAGCGGGCAAAAACATATGCCGGCAACCGCTGTCTTATCGTTGCAGGTACCGGTTGCAACTCTACGGAACGCACCATCAAGCTAAGTCGCGACGCGGAAAAAGCCGGTGCCGATGCCCTTTTGGTTGTTGCGCCTTACTATAACAAAGGCAACCCGGAAGGGTTGTATCTGCATTTTGCCGCAGTTGCAAAAGCTGTACATATCCCCATTATCATATACAACGTTCCCTCCCGCACCGGGGTGGATATCCCGGTAGCTGTATACCAAAAACTGGCACAAATTCATAACATTGCAGGTGTCAAAGAAGCAAGTGCAGACATCACAAAGATCACAAAAATCCGCCGTGCCTGCGGAGAGCGCTTTTCCATATGGTCCGGCAACGACGATCAGATCGTACCGGTAATGTCTTTAGGAGGTAAAGGTGTTATTTCCGTACTGTCCAACATCTTCCCGGAAGAGACTGTTGCCATGGCAAATGCCGCCTATGCCGGTGATTTTGACACAGCAGCAGCGCTGCAATGCCACATGGCCGAGATGATCGATCTGCTATTCAGTGAGGTCAACCCCATCCCCGTAAAATACGCCATGGCGCACATGGGCTTCGACTGTGGAGATTGTCGTCTGCCACTGGGCCCCATATCATTGGAGAACAGAAAGAAGATCGACACATACTTCACAGCATAAAAAATGCACCGCATTTGCGGTGCATTTTCATTATGGGTGAAAACCTTCAAAGATAGGAATCCAGCCTTCTTTGATCGCAGTATCAAACTCTTCCTGGGATCGGAGCGTCCAGGTGACACCCTGAAGGCCCCAGATCTTACGGCAGAAGAAATTGCTGATAGTTTTGCGGTCTGAATACCGATATGCCACAAAATCGGGCCGGGTCAAAAAATTCAAGACTTGATGACGAAGTAGCAGCTTCAAATACCAGGGAATCGGTGCCTTGCTGTTTACAAAGTAGTTTTGTGTCAACTGACCCCGGATCAGATCCGGGCGGTTCTTTTTCAGCCAATGGACACACCGGGGATCAAAGGACTCCAGGCAATAGGGACCTTTATAGCCGTCCAGCATTTTGCAGGTCTTCTCGCATAGGGCGGCGCAATTGCCAACTTCCTTTAATTCCACGATCATGGGCACTTCCCCATCAAACAACTTCAAAACCTGGGCAAAAGTGGGGATGGTGTAGATTGTGCCGTCCAGGTAACATTTTTTCAGTTCCTCAGCAGTCAGATCCACAATGCGGCCCTCAAGGCCTGTCATGCGGGAAAGCAGGGTATCATGGAACACCGCCAAGGTGCCGTCTTTCAGCAGGTGGACATCCAGTTCCACGCCGTAACCCGCCTCTTTAGCCAGCCGGAAAGCCTCTAAGCTGTTTTCCGGTACGCCGGCACCGTGGAGGCCTCGGTGGGCATAAGCGTGACTGCGGAGCTTTCTGAGCCCCCTGTGACCTGTACGGCCCACCGTGGACAAGAGAAATAGCAGAACAAATGTTGAAATAATTACAATTGCAGTGATCATATTTTATCAGTCGTCGATATCCAATGCTTCCAGGCCCTTCTTTGCTTCAGGCTTGGCATCGCCGTGGCGAACCATCAGCATGGTCACAAAAGCCAGGCCTGCAAATACCGCAGCATAAGGGAACAGAACGGTCATACCCACGCCCTTCATATCCATGAGCGCACCGGAGAGCATGGGGGTAACGATCTGTGCGGACATGGAAGCGGTGTAATAATAGCCGGTGTATTTGCCAATGTCGCCGCCGGAACACATCTCCACCACCATGGGGAAGGAGTTGACATTGATGGTCGCCCAGCCAATACCCGCCAGAGCAAACAGGACATTCATTACCAGCACAGAGCTGCCGGCGCGCATAAAGGATGCCAGGCCAAAGGCGGTGGTGAGCATCACAACACCGGCAAGAATGGTCTTTTTACGACCAAGTTTGGTAGCCACCATGCCGGCGGGCAAGTACGCAACGATAGCGGCGGCCTGGGCCAGGAGCAAAGTGGTGTTGTAGTCCATGTTCAGAATATTGCCGGCGTAGACCGCGTACTTGGAGGTTACGGCATTATAGCCGAAGTACCACAAAGCGATGGATGCCAAAATGAAGATTAAGGAGCGCTTCTCACCCTTGGAAAGCTTGCGCTTCTCTCCAGTGTCTTCCACCTCTTCTTCAATGCCCAAACGCACACTGTCCTCACGCATTTCCTTGGACCACTGGGGCTCCCGAACGGTTGCCAGGAAAATGCCCAGAGACACCAGCATGAGCGCTGCCAGGATGCCATAGTACACGTAGTAATTCATCAGCTGATTCCGCACAGCAGAGGTGGCAAACACCATACCCAGCACCAGGATCAAAATGCCACCGGCGGTACCCATCAGATTGATAATGGCGTTTGCCTTACTGCGCAAAGGCTTGATGGTCACATCGGGCATAAGCGCAACAGCGGGGCTGCGGAAGGTGGACATTGCCACCAAAACAACCAGAAGCAGGACCACGAAGATAATCAAAGGCGTGGGATTTGCCTTTGTTTGCTGCGCGGCATACGCCTGACGGGCAGGAACAACATAATTGGTGTAGTCCATCACATCAGTTTTGATCTGGGTGAATTCATCCTTGGTAAATTCCT
>JAZRZT010000104.1:0-8064 GCA_045601475.1 Faecousia sp. | reverse complement strand
GAAGCGTTGCAGAACGCTGGGCGTTTCTCCTGCCGCAATGGGTTACAACAAGACTTCCAACAAGAACCCCGGCGGTCAGAGAAGAGCTAAGAAGTCCGAGTATGCTACTCAGCTGACTGAGAAGCAGAAGGTCAAGTTTGTCTACGGTATCCAGGAGAAGCAGTTCCGTAACCTGTACGAGAAGGCTTCCCGTCATGAGGGCAACACCGGTGAGGTTCTGCTGAGCCTGATCGAGCGCCGCCTGGATAACGTTGTTTACCGTCTTGGCTTTGCCAACTCCCGCCGTCAGGCTCGTCAGTTGGTGAACCACGGTCACTTTACTGTCAATGGCAACCGCGTGAACATCCCCAGCTACCAGGTCAAGGCCGGTGATGTTGTTGCTGTGTCTGAGAAGAGCGCTTCCAATGCCTTCTTCAAGGCTCTGAAGGAAGCCGACGCATTTGTGGCAGCTCCCAAGTGGCTGGATCGCGACAAGAACACCCTGACCGGTAAGGTCGTTGCTCTGCCCACTCACGCAGACATCGACTTCGAGATCGCTGTCCACCTGATCGTCGAGTTGTACTCCAAGAATTAAACCCCAGCTTGTCCGTTTGACGTGCTACAGTGGGGTGAGAGAGTACGCCCCACACAATTTAAAGGAGGGTATAATTCATGGTTGAGATTGAAAAGCCTCGCATTACCTGTTTTGATTCCGCAGAGGACATTTCCTACGGCAAGTATGTCGTGGAGCCTCTGGAGCGTGGTTACGGTATGACCCTGGGCAACTCCCTGCGTCGTATCCTGATCAGCAGCCTGCCCGGCTACGCCGCCACTTCCGTGAAGATCGCCGGCGTGCAGCATGAGTTCTCCACCATCCCCGGTGTTACCGAGGATGTGCCCGAGATCATCCTGAATGTGAAGCAGCTGCTTGTGAAGCTCCATGCACAGGGCGTCAAGACAGTTTATATCGATGCAGTCGGTCCTTGCGAAGTCACCGCCGGTGACATCAAGGCCGATGGTGAGGTAGAGATTTTGAACCCCGAGCTGCACATCTGCACTCTGGGTGAGGGTGCCACATTTAATATGGAGATCACCCTGTCCCAGGGCCGTGGCTACGTGTCCTCTGCTGAGAACAAGGATGCCCAGACCGCCATCGGTGTGATTCCCATCGACTCCATCTACATGCCTGTTAAGAAGGTCAATTATGCAGTGGAGCCCACTCGTGTCGGCGATAAGACCGACTTCGACAAGCTGACCCTTGAGGTCTGGACCGATTCCACTATCTCCGCCAAGGACGCAGTAAGCCTGGGCGCTAAGATCCTCTCCGATCACCTGACTGTGTTCACCACCTTGTCCGATGCCGTCGGCACCGGTTCCACCGTGGTTGAGAAGATCGCCAACCGCCCCGACACCAAGCTGTCCATGACCATTGACGAGCTGGATCTGTCCGTCCGCAGCTTCAACTGCCTGAAGCGCGCCAACATCAACACCGTGGCTGATCTGATCAGCAAGACCGGTGAGGATATGATGAAGGTCCGTAACATGGGCAAGAAGTCTCTGGACGAAGTGCAGAAGAAGCTGGAGATGATGGGCCTGTCCCTGGCCAGCGAGGAGTCTGGCAGCAACAACTGATTATTAGGAGGAAACGTTCATGTTCGGTACTCGTAAGCTGGGCAAGACCAGTGCACAGAGAAAAGCCCTGCTGCGTCAGCAGGTAACCGATCTGCTGGCTAACGGCAAGATGGAGACCACCTTCTATCGCGCTAAGGAAGTGCAGCCCGTGGTTGAGAAGATGATCACCCTGGGCAAGAAGGGCAATCTGGCTGCTTACCGCAGAGCTATGGCTTATGTGACCAAGGAAGACGTGGTCCAGAAGCTGTTTAAGGAGATCGCTCCCAAGTACGCTGACCGTAACGGCGGCTACACCAGAGTGACCCGTACCGGCGCCCGCCGCGGTGACGCTGCCGAAATGGCAGTCATCGAGCTGGTGTAATTCCCGGAAAGAGTAAGTATAAAAGGGCGTGCCGTTAGTCGGTACGCCCTTTTTATATTGCAATTAAAGCGGGAGTTAGGTAAAATAAAGAGAGGTTTGTAAAGACAGGGGAATGGTTATGAACAGACAGCTTCGCGCCCATGCCGACCAAATTATCAAAGAAGCCATCCGTGCGGTCCAGCCTGATGCCGCGGTACACCGCGCCTTGGAGGGGAAAGAATTTCCCGGCAAGGTGGTGTTGGTATCTGTGGGAAAAGCCGGCTGGCAGATGGCCAAGGCTGCTTACGGTGTTTTGGGATCCCGAATTGATGCCGGCGTTGTGGTCACCAAGTACGGTCATGTGATGGGGGATATCCCCGGCGTTGTCTGCCGGGAGGCAGGACATCCTGTGCCCGACGAAAATTCCTTCTGTGCCACCAGAGAGGCTCTGGCGCTGGTTTCTGATCTTCAGCAGCAGGATACGGTGCTGTTTTTGCTGTCCGGCGGTGGCAGCGCGCTGTTTGAAGACCCTCTGGTCAGCGGCGAAGAATTGCAGGATGTTACAAAGCAACTGTTGGCCTGCGGTGCGGACATCGTGGAGATGAACACCATCCGCAAGCGCCTGTCCTGTGTTAAGGGCGGCCGCTTTGCGAAGCTCTGCGCCCCTGCCCAGGTGTATACCATCGTCCTTTCTGATATTTTGGGCGATCCTTTGGATATGATCGCCTCCGGCCCCGCTTGCCCGGACAGCAGTACCTGCGGCGATGCGCTTGCTGTTGCGAAGAAGTATGGCTTAAAACTGTCTCAGAAGGCGCTGGAGCTGCTTGCGCAGGAGACACCCAAGGAATTGACAAATGTCACCACCTGCATCAACGGCTCTGTGAAGGAGCTGTGTGCGGCGGCAGCCAATGCATGCCGCGATCTTGGCTACGAGGCTGTGGTGCTCACCGATCAGCTGGATTGCCAGGCCAAGGAGGCAGGCGCGTTCCTGTCGGCGGTTGCCAAGACCCATGCAGGAAACGGCAAGAAAATGGCCTTCCTGGCCGGCGGTGAGACGGTCGTGCACCTGACAGGCAAGGGTCTGGGCGGCAGAAACCAGGAATTGGCTTTGTCTGCGGCAGCTGGGATCGATGGCCTTCCTGGCGTAGCGGTGTTCAGCGTGGGCAGCGACGGTACGGATGGCCCCACAGATGCCGCCGGCGGCTATGTGGATACAGACACCGCAAAGACCTTGAAAGAGCAGGGAATCGATATTTTCTCTGTGCTGCAAAATAACGATGCGTACCATGCTTTGCAGGCTTGCGACGGACTTGTGGTCACCGGGCCCACGGGCACCAATGTGAATGATGTGGCCGTTTTGCTGATAGAAGGATGAAAACCCCCGGTTCATTGGAGAACCGGGGGATATTAATTTAATTTCGTTCCTGGCTGCGTTTGTATTCCGTCATGGTCATGCCGTAGTAGCGCTTGAAGATGCGGCTGATGTAGTTTACATCGGAGAAGCCCACGTGCTTTCCCGCCTGGGAGAGGGTGTAGCCGTAGCGCTGGATCAGAAGCATCATGTAGGAGAGTTTGCTGCGGTTGATGTACTCCATGAGGGGCATACCCTCGGTGCTGCTGAACACGTTGGTCAGGTAGTTCTTGCTGACGCCGATGGCGTTGGCAACATCGCTGACGGTGAGGCGCTTGTCGATGTTTTCGGAAATGAAAGCCTTGGCGCGGATGCAGTGGCGGCGGTTGCCCGGGGTTGCGGTATCGCTGCCCACCAGGGCGTGCTGCGCTCTTTCCGAGAGCATATGCAAAAGCCGCATGAAGTCTGCGCATTCATCAAAATAGGTGCGCTGGAGCTGGGCGGTCTGGGCACAGGCAATGTTGCGGATCAGCGCGATGATGTCGCTGTTTTCCGGGGAAGACGCCAAATACAGAGGAAGTGTCAGGCTTTTACCCTGGGGAGCGGAGTAAGTGTTTGTGAATTTGCAGTTGCAGCGGATCAAAAATTCCGCGGAGGTGTGGCGGTGGATCTTCTTGGGGTCTTTGACAGTGACATCGAACTCGCTGTGGGGCGGGATGATGAAAATACCGTTCTCGTGGAAAGTAAATTTTCCAAGGTTTCCGGAGCAGACCACGGGGTTTTGTTCCACGAAGCCGACCTCCAGAACAAGGCAGTCCTCCACCGGATCACCGGTGATATGAAAACTGTAGTTATCTGCGATCAGATTGTGGGCAAAAGAGATCCGCTCAAAAGACACATTTTCCAATTCGATAAAAATCGGTGGCTGCATCTTCTCACCTCCAATGATGATGGGGAAAGTATAACAAATTTCGACAGGATTGCAATAGATAAATTAAGGCGAATAGCACAATTTACATCTTTTGAACAAGAAATTTAAACATTAAGCCTTGAAATATCAAGATATTCCGTGAAAAGTACAGCATTTAGTGTATGCCATATTTAACGCAGTTAAGACGCATTGACAGACGCAACAGGAGAAATTATAATAGGATGGAAAGGAAGTGTACCTATGGAAAGAGCAGAGAAAGCGGCAAAACTTTTTTTGGAAGGATATAACTGCGCCCAGGCGGTATTTGTGGCTTACAGCGATCTGACAGGCTTTGCGCCGGACTTTTCCGCGAAATTGGCATCTTCTTTCGGTGGCGGCATGGGCCGTCTGAGGGAGGTGTGCGGCGCTGTGAGCGGCATGTTTATGGTGGCGGGTATTCTCTACGGCTATGATCACTGTGACGACGATGAAAAGAAGAAGGCGCATTATGCCCTGATCCAGGAGCTGGCCGCAAAATTCAAGGAGCAGACAGGCAGCATTATCTGCCGGGAGATCCTGAAGAATCCTCCCTCTGACCCGGCACCCAGCCCCCGCACGGCGGAGTACTACGCCCAACGCCCCTGCGCCCGGATGGTATATCTGGCTACCCAGATTATGGAAGATTACATAAAGGAACACCCCGTAAAGTAAAAAATCCGCCTTTAAGGCGGATTTTTTATTACAGAAGTCGGATGTGATTTTCCTTGCAGATCTTCAAGGTGTCCTCATCCCACAGGCTGGTCTGCACCTCACCAATGTGGGCACAGCCGATCAGCAGCATACACAGTCGGGACTGGCCGATGCCGCCGCCGATGGTCAGAGGCAGTTCATTGTTCAGAAGCATTTTATGGAAGGGAAGCCCTCTTCTGTGGTCGCAGCCGGCCGCGCTTAACTGGCGGTCCATGGCGGCGGGATCTACACGAATGCCCATGGAGGAGATCTCAAAGGCAATGCCCAGCACATCGTTCCAGAAGATGATATCGCCGTTGAGCTGCCAATCGTCGTAGTCCGGGGCACGGTTGCCGTGGGGCTTGCCGGAAGCAAGCTTTCCGCCGATTCCCATGATGAACACAGTTTTGTGCTCCTTGGCGTACAGGTATTCCCGCTCCTCGGGGGTGTTGTCAGGATACAGATCCTCTAACTCCTGGCTGGTAATAAAGCTGACTTTCCGCTCCAGGGATACAGAGATCTGGGGGAACTTCTTTTTCAGCGCGTCGCTGGCATCGCAGATCACATCTACGATGGACTGGACGGTATTTTGCAGATATTCCGGGGTGCGGTCTGCTTCTTCAATGATCCGCTCCCAGTCCCACTGGTCCACATAGATGGAGTGGATGTTGTCCAGTTCCTCATCACGGCGGATGGCGTTCATATCGGTGTACAGGCCTTCGTGGAGAGAGAAGCCGTACTTCTTCAGCGCCAGCCGCTTCCACTTGGCAAGAGAGTGCACCACCTGGGCATCGTCGCCGATGGCGGGAATGTCGAAGGTGACAGCCCGTTCCTTGCCGGAAAGGTCGTCATTTAAGCCGGAAGAGGACTTCACAAACAGAGGCGCGGACACCCGCTTCAGATGCAGGTTTTCCGTAAATTCCTGCTGGAAGATATCCTTTGTCATGGCAATGGCCCGCTGCAGGTCATAGCTGCCCAAAACGGGGCGGTAGCCCTCCGGCACGATTACTTTATTCATAGGGAATCCCTCCGGGGAAAAAGATGGAAATAGTATACCATGAAAGGGGGGAGAAAGTCAACAGAACTTGACAACCACCTCTGGAAAAAGTATACTAAGAGTTAGAGTTTTCGTCATTTGCGGAGGAAGCGCCATGGTCAAAAAGTGGGGTGTCACAATCCCGGAACTTACGGGAAAAGCAAAGCGCCTTGCCTATATTTATCTGCCTAAGAATTATATCCGGTATCCCCGCCGCCGGTATCCGGTGCTGTATATGTTCGACGGACATAATGTGTTCTTTGACTCGGACGCTACCTACGGAAAAAGCTGGGGCATGAAGGAATACCTGGATAAGACCGAAAAGGAACTGATCGTGGTTGCGGTGGAATGCAACCATGTGGGCAACGGTCGGCTGGAGGAGTATTCTCCCTTTGACCACGCCAATGATACCTTAGGGCAGATCAAGGGAAAGGGCCAGATTTATATGGACTGGCTGGTAAAGACCCTCAAGCCCTATATCGATAAGAATTATCGCACCATCCCCGACCGGGAGAACACGTTGATCGCCGGTTCTTCCATGGGCGGCCTGATGTCACTCTATGCCGCGGTATGCTATAACCATGTGTTCCGGCGGGCGGCTTGCCTTTCCTCCAGCGTGTGGGTAGACCCGGACCAGGTGCTGCAGATGATCGCCAGTGCCAAAATCAAGGGCGATACCTGCATCTATATGGATTACGGCAGCATGGAAATGCATAACCACGAAGCCAACGCTTCGGCGCTGATGTCCGTAGTGCAGATGTTACTGACCAAGCATGTGGATCTGACCTTCCGCATCGTACCCGGCGGCACCCACTGCGAAGCCTGCTGGGAGAAGCAGATCCCCATTTTTATGGATTGTCTGGGATTATAAAGGAGAGAGAATATGAGAATCGAGTATACCCGGCATTACAGCAGCCACTTAAACCGGGACATGGAGTTCAAGGTCTACGGTCACGGCGGCATGCCGGTGCTGTTTATTCCCTGCCAGGGCGGCCGGTTTGTGGACTTTGAGAATTTCAAAATGCTGGACGTGTGGGCAAAGTGGATCGAAGAGGGCCGGTGCACGGTCTACTCCATCGACACCATTGATAACGAAACCTATGCCAACAAGGGCGGTGACCCCCGCTATCGTGTGGAGCAGCATGAGCGGTGGTACAATTATGTGGTGGAGGAGATGGTCCCCACCATCCACTATATGAGCGGCTATCAGCCCATTATGCTCTTCGGCGCATCCCTGGGCGCTATGCACGCAGGCAATCTGTTCTTCCGCCGCCCGGATCTGTTTGGCTCTGTGTTTGGCATTTCCGGCTACTATGAGTCTTCTGATTCCTTTGGCGATTACATGGATGAGGTGCTGTATCGCAACACCCCCTGCGCCTACATTCCCAACATGGCACATGACCACCCCTATATCAACATGTACAATGAGCGGAAGATGCTCTTTGTGGTGGGTCAGGGGGCCTGGGAGGATGTGCTGCTGGCAAGTACCCGGAACTTGCAGCATGTTTGTGAAAACAAGGGCATTCACGCCCGGTTTGAATATTGGGGACTGGACGTAAATCACGACTGGCCCTGGTGGTATAAGATGGTGGAGCTTTATGCACCCCAGTTTCTGTATTAAAAGAGAGGAAGAGCTAGAATGAAAAACTTTGTGTTTCTTTCCCCAAACTTTCCTGCCAATTATTGGCGGTTTTGCGCGGGACTGAAGAAAAACGGCATGCGGGTGCTGGGCATCGGCGACTGCCCCTATGACCAGCTGGCCCAGGATTTGCGGGAGAGCCTGCACGAGTACTACAAGGTCTCTAACCTTGGCAATTACGATGAGGTCTTCCGGGCGGTGGCGTTCTTTACCTACAAGTACGGTAAGATCGACTATTTGGAGTCCAACAATGAATTCTGGCTGGAGCGGGACGCTAAGCTGCGTACAGAGTTTAATATCACCACCGGCTTCAAGACGCCTGACATGGAGCGCATTAAGTGCAAGTCCAAGATGAAGGCCTATTATAAGAAGGCCGGCCTGCCCGTGGCCCGTTACCACATGGTAAAGGACATCAAGGGCTGCAGAACCTTCATTAAGAAGGTGGGTT